>JADZAF010000117.1 GCA_020852755.1 Bryobacterales bacterium | reverse complement strand
TAGTCGGCGATGCGCTTGGTTTCGCGGATGCCGCCGGAGGTGAGCGGGTCGGGGTGGACGATATCGATGGCCCGGTTCTCGATAAAATGCCGGAAACCCTCTTCCAGCCCGAACAGGCTTTCCCCCATGGCCAGCGGCGTGGTGGTGGAGTCCTTGATTTCCTTGTAGCCCCGCCAGTCGCGCGGCGAGGCCCCGCTGTAGCCCAGATGCCGGATCTGGATCATGTCCTCGGCCCAGGCCAGTTGATAGGGTTCGAACGCCCGTGCGTAGCGGATGGAATCGTTGATGTTCAGCGCGCCGAAGTGGTCCGCGGCCAGCGGCACGTCATAGCCGATGCCGTCCCGGACCGCCGCCAGGTACTCGCACAGCAGTTTCAGCCCCTTTTCGGTGGCCGCGCCTCCGTCGTTGATCGCGCCCGGAATCTTGTCTACCAGGCTGGTTCCCAGGTCCATCTTGAAGAACGTGAAGCCGTCCTTCTGCCGCCGCCGCAGGCGCTCGGCGAAAACCCTGGGATCGTTGGTCTGCGGCGTGTCGCAATAAATGCGGACACGGTCGCGGTACTTGGATCCGATGAGGCGCCAGGCCGGCACGTTGTACACCTTGCCGGCGATGTCGTGCAGGGCCATGTCCACCGCGCTGTAGCCTCCCCCGATGCGCACGTGGTTGGAGAACTTGCGCAGGCCGTCGAGGATGGGCTCAATCCGCAGCGGATTCCTGCCCACCAGGTGCGGCTTCAACACCAGGGCGATGCCCTCCACGCCCGCGTCGCGCACCTCGCCCAGGCCGTACACGCCCTGGTTGGTGTCGATGCGGATGATCGGGTAGTCGTAGTTCGAAGCCACACGGCAGGCGCGCATGTCGGTGATTCTGAGCCGGCTGGGCGCCGAAAGACGGTTGAAATCGCCGGAGACGGTCCGCTGGGCTTCCACGCCTCCTTCCACCAGTTTGAACGCGGCCGCAGCCCCAGCCGCGCGCTGGAACCACTGCCTGCGGCTGAGCCGCCCGTCAGTGCTTTTGATCATGAGTGCTGCTCCTTCCTGATGAAAAAGTGGTTGTCGCCTCCCGGGACAATGCAGCCGGCCATCCGGGGGAGGCGGTTCATGGTCCGCGCCGGCCGCGAGGGGGCCGGTTCCACCGGGAGGCTGAGCCTGCCGTTTCCATTGATCGCCCTGGCCGCGGCCGGGGCCGCCGGTTGCCGCACGGCGCCGGCCTGTGGCGGAAGATCTCTTGGAAGGCTCAGCCAGGCCCCTATCCCGGGCCGAAAACCGGCCCGGCTGCAGCCCGACCGGGGATGGGAAGTACCGTTCGAAGGCGTAATCGCGGACAAGTCCACGATTGTATGACAAGCGCAGCCGGATCTGCCGAATCGGGACGCGCTACCAATGCAGTACTGACGGGCACGGTAATAGTGAGATAGAAAGGGCCTCGATGCATCGAACCCGGTGTTTCATGGCCCACGGCGCCGGGGCCAGCGGCGGCGGGCAGATCTTCCGGTATCGACCTCTCCTCCGCGCTACACTGAAAGCTTTCCGACATGCATCGCCGAAGTTTCCTTGCCGGACTGGCCTCGCTGGCCGACGCCGCCCCCAAGCCGCCCGCGACGCGCATCGTAGACGTCCACACGCACTTTTACGATCCCACCCGGCCCCAGGGGGTGCCCTGGCCAGGCAAGCAGGAGCCGATCCTCTACCGGCCCTCCCTGCCCGGCCGCTTCATGGAAGTAGCCGGACCCCTGGGCGTGACCGACACGGTGGTGGTCGAAGCCAGTCCCTGGCTGGAAGACAACCAGTGGGTGCTGGACCTGGCGAAGGACAACCCGGTGATCGTAGGCCTGGTGGGGCATCTGAGCCCCGGCACGCCCGAATTCGCGGCGCAACTGGCGCGCTTCTCGAAAGACCGGCTCTTCCTGGGCATCCGGGTGGGCAGCGGCCCGGTGATCAAGGGGACCGAAGCCTTCCTGTCGGACATGGAGCGGCTGGCCGGCGCCAACCTGGAGCTGGACGTGGCCGGAGCCCCGAACATGTACGCCGCGCTGGTCCGCCTGACCGACCGGCTGCCCGGGCTGCGCATCGTGATCAACCATCTGCCGCACGACGCGCCGGAGGACAAGGCCGCCCGCGCTGCCGCCTGGAGCGCGCTCCATGAACTGGGCAAGCGGCCGCAGGTCTATGCCAAGGTCTCCGGAGTCCTCCGGCGGGTGGACGGGCGTGTGCCTGACGACCTCGGTTTCTACCGGAAGGGGCTCGACGAGTTGTGGTCGATCTTCGGCCCCACCCGCCTGGTCTACGCGAGCAACTGGCCGGTCAGCGACCTCCTGGCGCCCTATGCAACGGTATTGAAGGTGGTCAGCGAGTACTTCACCCGGAAGGGCAAAGAGGCGTGCGAGCGCTTCTTCTGGAGGAACTCGGTCGCGGCTTACCGTTGGGTGAATCGCGGCTGACTGAGCCGGCTATTCCCACTCGATAGTGCCGGGCGGCTTGTGGGTAAGGTCGTGGAAGACCCCGGCGATGCCCTCGATGCCCAGCAACCCGTCCGCCATCCGGCGCAGCAGAGTGTCCTCCACCAGCACGGACTGGGCCGTCATGCCGTCCACGGAATGCACCGGCCGCAGCACGACCGAATCCGGGCAGCCCTCCGAGCCCAGCGGCAGGAGAATCACGGGGAACTGCCACACCTGCTTGTCAAACCCGCTCTCGTGCGAGATGCGGCGGATCAGCGCATCGGCGCGGCGCAGCCGCTCCAGCCGTTCCGGACTCAGGCCGCCGCGCGACACCTCGAGGCTCCCGAGCGGCAGCGCCGATTCCACACGCGCAATCACCCGGTTGATGCGCGGCAGGCGGTTGATCAGCTCGGCGGCCCGCTCCTGAACCGCCTGGGAAGGAAACGAATCCAGCGCCAGCACGGGAGCGTAGGTCCGGGAATCCCCCTGCACGCCGACCGATTGCACCGGCACCAGAAAACCCTCTCCGGCCGGCTCCAGTTTCCGGCTCCGAGACCCGCACAGGCAGCGTATGGCCAGGCCCGGACCGGGGAAGGGATGCCGTTCCAGGAACTCCTCGGGCAGCTCCAGGCCGCGGCCCAACTCGCGAACCTCGTCCTTGTAGAAGGACGCCAGCGGTTCCACCACCCGGTTGGCCTCCATCAGGCGCTGGATGCCCGGCACCCGGTTGTGATGGGTCTTGATGACCGCCGCCTTCTGCGTCCCCCCCGACTCGATGGTGTCCGGGTAGATGGTTCCCTGTCCCAGAATCCAGTGGCCGTCCAGCAGGTGGCGCCGCTCGATGATGGACTCCTGGACGCGTACGAAACCCTCGCCGATGATGGCCCGCTTCTGCTCCGGGTCGCAGACGCAGGCCAGCGGATCCAGAAAGCGCCGCTGGGCCCGCTCCACGCTGACGATGCCGGGCGCCAGGGAGTCGAACAGCCGGGTGACGAATTCCGTTTCCCCTTCCCGCATCAGCCCGGTGTCCACGTAGACGCCGCGAACCCGCTCGGGGCCCAAAGCGCGCAGGCAGAGCGTGAAAGCGACGGTTGAATCCACACCGCCGCTGACGAAGAAAAAGACATTGCGATCGCCGGCCGCCTGGCGGATGCGCTCCTCCAGCAGGGGTACCTGGTGGCTCGGGTCCCAGTCCCTGGAGCAGCCGCAGACGTCGAAGAGGAAGTTGGAGAGGATGCGCCGGCCGTGGGTGGTGTGTACGACCTCGGGGTGAAACTGGAGGCCGAAGAGGCGGCGCGAAGGATCGGCGATAGCGGCGAAGCGGCAGACGGCGGTGTTCCCGATGGCTTCGAAACCCGGCGGGAGAACGGCCACGGTGTCGCGGTGGCTCATCCAGATCTGCTGCTCCGGCGGCGTGCCGGCAAGCAGAGCGGCGGTCCGGCTCCCGTTCAGGGTGGCCAGCCCGTACTCCCCCTTCTCGCCCCGTTCGACCGTGCCGCCCAGCAGCCGGGCCATCAACTGCTGCCCGTAGCAGATGCCCAGAACGGGCAGGTCGAGTCGAAAAATAGCCGGATCCACCGTGGGACTGTCCGGGTCGTAGACGCTGGCCGGACCCCCGGAGATGATGACGCCGCGGCAGGCGGCCAGATTGCCCGCCGGAGTCTCGCTGGCGAATACCCCGGCGTATACGCCGAGCTCCCGCACCTTACGGGCGATCAGGTGGCAGTATTGCCCGCCCGCGTCCAGAACCGCGACCTGTGGAGTGGCGCCGGTTTCCACCGAAATCCGCTACTTTTTCGCCAGACGCTGGGCCACAATCCGCTTGGCGTTTTCAAGCAGGGCGCGGGCCTTGGGCAGCGATTCAATGGCCTTCTCGACCATGGGATCGATGGTCACGGCGTAGCGCTGGCTCTCGTCCACGCTGAACGCGGTGATCATCATCTCGCGCTTCAACTCCTGCTTGATCCAGGCCTGGATCTCCGCGAACTCGGCTTCGGTGAACTG
>JADZAF010000116.1 GCA_020852755.1 Bryobacterales bacterium | reverse complement strand
TCGCCGCGCGGCCTTTCCGGCGGCCGTTTCTGTGTAAAACTGCGCCCTGCAAAACGAACCCAGGAAACTGTTGAAAACAAAGCAGGGGCACGAAAAGAAGAGGCGGAATTCCCGTCCCAATCCCGGCCTGCCGGCACGGCGGGCCCGTCACTCCGGCGCGCGGCCCCGCGCCTCCCCCGGCCGCCCTGGTTTGCCTGCCGCTGTTCCGATTCGATACAGTGAAAGGCTTTCCAAAACGAAAGGAAATCTCCGGCATGGAACAGGATCGCAGAAAATTCTTGATGACGACGGCTTCATTCGCCGCTCCTATGGTCATCCCCCGCCGCGTCTGGGGCGCCAATGACCGCCTGGCCTACGGCGTCATCGGCCCCGGCGGCCGCGGCCGTTATCTCAACCGCGTCTTTCAGAAACTCGGAGCCCAGTGCGTCGCCGTCTGCGATGCCTACGACCTCAACGTCCAGGAGGTCCTCAAGGACTCCCCCGACGCCAAAACCTACGAAGACTACCGCGACCTGCTCCAGCATAGCGGCATGGACGCCGTCATCATCGCCACCCCCGACCACCAGCACTGCCCCAACCTCCTCGCCGCCCTCAATGCCAAAAAGGACGTCTACCTCGAAAAGCCCATGTCCCACTCGCTCGAAGAGAGCGCCAGGATGATCAAGGCCGTGCGGGCTTCCAAGCAGATCGTCCAGATCGGCATGCAGCGCCGCAGCGCTCCCTCCGTCATCAAGGGCAAGGAACTCCTCGATAGCGGCATCCTCGGCAAGGTCACCATGGTGAAGCCCATGTGGAACTGGAACGTGGCCCGCGAGCTCAACGATACCCCCCTGCCCGGCAAGCTCAACTGGAAGGCCTTCCTCGGCCCCGCCAGGTTCCATGAGCTTCAGCCCATGCGCTTCCGCAGCTGGCGCTATTTCTGGGATTACTCCGGCGGCAATATGACCGACCAGGGCACCCACCTCATGGACGTCGTCCAGTGGTACATGAATTCCGGCACCCCCAGGTCGGCCGTCTGCTACGGCCAGACCGCCAAAACCGTCGGCTCGCAGGTTCCGGACGTCTTCTGCGCCGTCTTCGAATACCCCGGCTTCATGGCGACCTGGACCCTCAACTACTGCAACTCCTACTACAACGGCTGGTCCATCACCTTCCAGGGCGACAAGGGAACCATGATCCTCGATGAAGCCGGCCTCAAGGTCTGGGCCGAGCCCTGGCTCAAGAACCCCGAGCCCACCCACACCATGGCCGCCCCGGTGCCCGCCGAAGCCCACGTGCAGAACTTCCTGGACTGCGTCAAGAGCCGCCAGGAGCCCAACGCCCCGGTGGAAGTCGGCGCCAGCGCCGTGGCCGCCCCGCACCTCGCCAACATCGCTTTCCATAAGGCCCGCCAGGTGCGCCTCGCGCCGGACGGCTTGCGCGTGTCCTGACGCCCGGGAAGCGCTGCCTCGACGCGCCGCGGCTTTTGATCTCGGAGACAAACCATGCCGGAAAAAGAAGAGATGCCGGAAAAAGAAGAATGGAGAGGTAAGATCGGCAGGATGTCCGAAGAGGAGATGTGCGAGTTCCTCTCCGGCAACCCCTTCTGTAAGATCGGCTGCCTGGACGACGATGGCTGGCCCTACGTCGTCCCCTGCTGGTTCGAATACAGCGACGGCGGCTACTACATCATCCCGCGCGCCCGTTCCGCCTGGGCCCGCAACATCCAGCGCAATCCCAAGGTCTTCCTCTGCATCGACGAGGAGACCATGTACAACCGGCGGGTGCTGGTGAAGGGCGAAGCCCAGGTGCTCGAGGAGCCCAACCTGGGGGGACGCTGGGTCGAGATCGCCACCCGCATGTCCCTCCGCTATCTCGGCGAGCACGGGCCCGATTACCTGGCCCCCACCCTGGCCGAGCCCCGCTGGCTGCTGTTTATTCGCCCGCTGAAGACCACCACCTGGCAGGGCGTCGATTGGGCCAAGCGCTACAAGCAGGCCCAGTGGTGAGGAGGATTCCATGACCATCCCACGAAGAGGTTTTCTCGCCCAGGCCCTCGGCGCCATGGCCGCCGCCGCCCAGACGCGCCGCGGCTCCGGGCCCTTCCGCGTCGGCTGCATGAACGTCAACGTCTACTCCCACCTCATGCCGCTCTGGGCGCCGCTCATCAACCCACGCCCGGGCCAGAAGGATACGCCCTTCACCGGCATGCGCATCACCCACTGCTGGGAGATCGACCCCGCCAAGTCCGAGGAGTTCGCCAAGACTTACGACTGCGAGCCCGTCAGGAACTTCGACGACATGGTCGGCAAGGTGGACGGCATCATCTCCGGCGGCTACTACGAGCACGGCTGGAACCACATCCTGCACGAGCCTTACCTCAAGGCCGGGCTCCCCAACCTGATCAACCGGCCCTTCGCCAATTCGCTGGCCAAGGCCCGCCGCATGATCGATGTCGCGCGCCAGAGCGGCGCCACCATCCTGACGCCCTCCGCCCACGAGCTGAACGAGTCCATCGCCCGCGCCAAGGCCTGGGCCGCCGGCAAGCGCATCATCTGCTACAACGCCACCAATTCCTTCGACGACTACCCCACCCACGGCCTGCACGGCGTCTGGATGGTCTGCAAGGCCATCGCCGAGTCCGGCAACCGGGTGGTCTCGGTCTCCTACCGCGCCAATAACTGGCACAGCCCGCCGGGCGTCCTCACCTTCGAGCACGCCGATCCACAGGGCCGCCAGTTCTTCGGCGCCCTCCACCAGGTCAGCGGCTCCTGGGGCACCGTCGAGATCCATACCGCCGAGGAGTATGGCGGCAAGCTCTTCGCCATCCAACCCGGCACCGGCTTCCCCTTCAACAAAACCGAGGTCTGGGCCCCGCCCGTCTGGGTCTTCCAGCATATGGCGATGCATAAGGAGATGCCTCAGACTTTCGACCAGATCTTCGAGAAAACACGGGTCTTTCTGGCTGGTTGGCGCTCTATCCTGGAAAACCGCGGCGCTCCCGTCCGCGTCGAGGACGTGCCCGAAACCTGGTGCTCCCCGGTCGAGTTGCCCACGCACCCCGACCAGCGCCCGGTAGTCGAAATGTTCCGCAAGAAGTTCGGCCCGGAACTCTAGAGCGGCATCCCCGGGACGGGCCCCGCCCGTCCTGCGCGGCGCTTGTGCCAAAAGGTGATGACAACGGGAGCGCCGTGTTGGCAAAAACCGCTCCCTCCGGTCGCGGCTCGGTAGGCGCGGTGTCAATTCAGCGGTTGCTGCCCGCGCCCGCGCTACCGCGCCGCGCCCGCGCTGCCGCGCCGCGCCCGCGCTACCGCGCCGTGCTGCGCTACCGCGCCGCGCCCGCGCTACCGCGCCGCGCCCGCGCTACCGCGCCGCGCCCGCGCTACCGCGCCGCGGCACCCTTTCCGAGCCGCGACTGCAAGGAGCGGTTGCCTTCCCCCGGCTAAAATAGAGTTATGAGAATCCTGCTGTTCAGCGGCAAGGGGGGCGTGGGAAAAACCAGTCTGGCCGCCGCGACCGGCGTCCAGCTTTCCCGGTTGGGCTACCGCACCCTGGTGATGAGC
>JADZAF010000115.1 GCA_020852755.1 Bryobacterales bacterium | reverse complement strand
TTGACCTTGGCCTGGCCGGTGGCCGCGTTCATGGCCGCCAGTTTCTGGTCCAGACGGCTGTCCATGGCTTTCATCCCGGCCATCATCTGCTGGTGTTTGGCCATCATTTCCTTGCACTCGGCCGGTGTGGACGCGGCGGGTGCGGCGTGGTGCGCTTGCTGGCGGTTGTCCCGGGCGGGCTTGGCCGGCTGCGTTTGCGCCGCGGCCCAGGCCAGGCACATCCCCGCGGTGAGAAGCAATGCTGGTTTGGTAATCCCCATGCTGGCGGTGACGCGATGGCGGCGGAAGAAGTTTCCGGCGGGCCGGGCCGTCCGTGAAGAGACGGCACAGTTCGGGGAGGCCTGCGGAAATGCGCCCCTTCAGCCGGTTGATCCGGCCGGGGCGGAACTCCGTCCGCAGGCGGAGGAGCGGACATTCGGCTCGGCGAATACGATTTGACAAATCTCAGGATTGATGTAAAATACCGGCCAGCCGAAACACGATCTTGGCTTAAGGGTGAGACGGGCGCCTCCGCAGGGGTGCGGAAGTGCTCTTTATGGGTGAGCGAGGCCGGCCGGGGCCGGCCGCAACAAGGCTAAAGCCAAGGGGAAAGACGATGGCACACCGCCTGGGACGGGGATTGGGTATCCTCGCGCATTTACTTCTCACAGTTGTTTTTTTGGCCGGTTCCGGTTACTCGCAGGACTACCGGGCCCGTGTCCAGGGACGCGTTACCGACGCCAGCCGCGGCGTGATCGTGGGCGGCATCGTAACCCTGTTGAACGTCAGCCAGGGCGTCCAGGCCGCTCGCAGGACCAACGAGCAGGGCGCCTACGTATTCGACTTCGTCGATCCCGGCACGTACACGCTTACGGTGGAAGCGCCGGGCTTCCGCACTTTCGTGCAGCAGAACATCCTGGTACAGACGCGCGGCGATATCACCGTGGACGCGGAGTTGCAGGTGGGCACGGCGACCCAGACCATCGAGGTTTCCGAAGCGCCCGCCGCCCTCCAGTTCAATACCGCCACGCGCGACCTGACCATCGACAACAAGATGGTCAAGGAACTCCCGCTGATCACCCGGAATCCGTTCAAGCTGGCGGCCCTGGATCCGGCCGTGACCAACACCTCGGGCGGCGAACAGAGCCCCTACCATCACTGGTCGGCCTCGGAGGTCGAGACGGGGGGCGGCACCACCCGCCGGAACGACCTGCTGATCGACGGCACACCCGTCGAGACCGGCCCCAAGACCGCCTACACGCCGGCCATGGACGCGGTAGCCGAGTTCACCATCCAACAGAACAGCGTGGATGCCGAATTCGGGCATAGCGCCGGGGGCATCCTGACCCTGGCTATGAAATCCGGCACCAATGAGTATCACGGGACGCTGTACTACCTCGGCCGTAATCCCGCTTTCAACGCGGTGAGCGACCGGACCGTGGTGCCGCGCGCCAAAAGCCGGGTCCGCCACAACGTGCTGGGCGGAACGCTGGGCAACCCGGTGGTGAAGAACAAGCTGTTCAACTTCTTCTCCTACGAGAACTGGAAGACCAACCAGCCGTTCAACTTCAGCCGCACCATGCCCAGCGACCTGCAGCGCGCAGGGGATTTCTCACAAACGCTCAACACCAAGGGGCAGTTGCGGCCGATCTACGATCCCCTGACCACCAAATTCGACGCGGCGGCCAACAAGGCCAGCCGCACGCCTTTCGCCGGCAACCTGATTCCGCGGACGCGCATGGATCCGCTGGCGGTGAAGGTGATGGAGTCGGTGTGGAGACCCAACAACCCGGGCGACGACGTAACCGGCCGCAACAACTTTCAGGTGGAATCGACCCGGTTCTACGATTACTGGAACCTCTCAGACCGGGCCGACTGGCACGTCAACGAAAAGTGGAAGGTGTTCGGCCGCTACAGCCAGTTCCACACCGTGGTGTCCGAGGAGAACCTTTCGGGGAATGACTCGATGTGGTGGCCCTACGACGCGGGGAGCTTGCGCCACGGCCTGAACCTGGCGGGCGACGCGGTCTACAGCGCGTCGGCATCCACGGTCCTGAACTTCCGCGGCTCCTTCAACGCCATCATCGACCAGTACGACGGCGGGCCCACCAAGGTCGAACTGGCTGAACTCTCCAAGCTGTGGCCTAACAACTGGTTCGACCCGTACATGAAAGAAGTTCCGCAGATCCTCATGCCGCGCTTCGATATCGACCAGTCCGGGCAGTTCGCGCGCGGCAACTACTGGTTTCAGCAGCCGGAGAGCTACAGCCTGCATGGGCGCCTCTCGCACTACCGCGGCAGCCATTACTTCAAGGGCGGATTCGAGGTGCGCGGCGCGCTGGGACGCTCCTCGCGGCCGGATCCCATGCGGTTCTACTTCCGCCGGGCGCTGACCGCCGATACCTTCATCTCGCCCAACACGGCCAACTACGGCGACGGCTGGGCTACGTTCCTGATCGGCGCCCTGGACGATACGTCGTACGCGCGCTACGTGCCGATGCAGAAAGCGCGCTTCCGCTACTGGTCGGGCTATGTTCAGGACGACTTCAAGCTGAGCCGGCGCCTCACCCTGAACCTGGGCTTGCGGTACGAGTACGAGTCCGCGCCCTGGGACCCGGAGGACCGGGTTTCGCGTTATCTCGACTTGAGCGACCCGATCCCGGAGATGAAGGCCAACGCCCCGCGGATCCCGGCGGACGTGGCGGCGCTGATGAAGGTCCCCTACCAGTTCAACGGCGCGTGGCACTTCGCCGAGAAGGGCGACCGGCACATGTGGAACAGCCCGAAAGTCACGCTGCTGCCGCGGGTCGGAGCGGCGCTGCGGATCAACGACAAGACCGCCGTGCGCGCCGGATGGGCGCGCTTCGCCATCCCGGCCATGCTGATGGGCCTGGGCAGCACCGGCGATTCCATGCTGGGCAGCCTCTACATGCCGGGCTTCAACGCGGACACCTACACGGCGCCGGTGCTGGAGGGGATTCCCACCGCGCGGTTCCAGGACCCGTTCCCGGCCTCCAACCCCCTCATCCTGCCGGTCGGGAAGGGGTATGGGCGGTACACGGGCATCGGCGGCGACACGCGCTGGGCCTACCAGGACGTGAAGGCGTCAATCAACGACCGCATCAACTTGTCCTTCCAGCGCGAAGTCGTGAACCAGATCGTGGTGGACGCGACGTACTTCACGAATATCGGCAGGAACGGAACGTACGACGACAGGGTGAACATGTCCGATCCCGCCCTGAGCTACACCTACAAGGCCGAACTGAGCAAGAAGGTGGACAATCCGTTTTACCATTACCTGACGCCGGAGAAATTCCCCGGCCAGCTGCGAAACCAGCAGTTCGTCACCAAAGGCGAGTTGCTCAAACCGTACCCCCACTACGGAGTACTCACTCAGCAGCTGACTCCTGGAGTGCGCGACCGCTACCACGCCCTGCAGTTGCGCGCCCAGCGGCCGTTCGCCCAGGGCTACAACCTGCTGGTCGCCTACAACTACAACACCGAGGAGACCGAAGGCTTCTTCAATTCCGACGACGAGTACGCCGGCAAGCTCACTTATCTGAACAACACGCGCGCGCATCACCGCCTGTCCGGGGCGGCGGTCGGGGAACTGCCCTTCGGCAAGGGACGCTTCTGGCTGAACAACCTGCACCCGGTGATGGAAGGAATCATCGGCGGCTGGCAGCTCAGCTCCATCATCAGCTACCAGTCCGGCGAGCTGCTCACCTTCGGCCAGATGGAGTTCAACGGCCAGGACCCGGTGCTGGACAGCCCGACGCCCCAGCGCTGGTTCAAGACCGAGAATTTTGCCCGGTCCATCGCTTACACGCCGCGCACCAACCCCCGGGACTTCCCGGGGCTGGTGGGGCCGAACTGGTTCAGCTGGGACGGCACCATCTCGAAGAACT
>JADZAF010000114.1 GCA_020852755.1 Bryobacterales bacterium | reverse complement strand
GGTGGCCAGGGTCTGCGTTTCCCGCTCGATCTGAACACCCTCCTTGGCCTCGAGCGCCTGGTGCAGCCCCTCGCTGAAGCGCCGCCCCGGCAGCAGGCGCCCGGTGAACTCGTCGACGATGATCACCTGGCCTTCCTTGACCACATAGTCCTTGTCGCGATGGTAAAGGACGTGAGCGCGCAGGGCCTGCTGCACGTGGTGGTTGATCTCGATGTTGGCGGGGTCGTACAGGTTGTTGATGCCCAGCAGCTTCTCGACCTTGAGGACGCCTTCCTCGGTGAGGGCGGCGGTGCGGTGCTTCTCGTCGATGGTGAAGTCGCCGGTGGTATAGCGCTCGCCGGGCTCCTTGCCTTCGATGACCTCGCCGCGCACCAGCTTGGGGATGATGCGGTTGATCTTGTAGTACTTGTCGGTGGATTCCTCGCTGGGACCGGAGATGATGAGGGGGGTGCGGGCCTCGTCGATGAGGATGGAGTCCACCTCGTCGACGATGGCGAAGTGGTGGCCGCGCTGCACGCAATCCTCGAGCCGGAACTTCATGTTGTCGCGCAGGTAGTCGAAGCCGAACTCGTTGTTGGTGCCGTAGGTAATGTCGCAGTTGTAATTCCGCTGGCGCTCGGCGTCGTCCAGGTCGTGGACGATGGTGCCGACGCTCATGCCGAGGAAGTTGTAGATGCGGCCCATCCACTCGGCGTCGCGCTTGGCCAGGTAGTCGTTGACGGTTACGACGTGGACGCCCTTGCCCTCCAAGGCGTTCAGGTAGACCGGGAGGGTAGCCACCAGGGTCTTGCCTTCACCGGTCTTCATCTCGGCGATCTTGCCGCGGTGCAGGACCAAGCCGCCGATCAACTGGACATCGAAGTGCCGCATGTCGAGGGCGCGGCGGCCGGCTTCGCGAACCACGGCGAACGCTTCGACGAGGAGGTCGTCCAGCGGGGCGCCCTGGGCGAGACGCTCTTTGAACGCAGGCGTCCTGGCCGCCAGCCCGGCATCCGAGAGGGCCTGCATTTCCGGCTCCAAGTCGTTGATGGCCGAGATGATCGGCCGCATGGCCTTGATCTCACGTTCGTTCTTGGTGCCGAAGACTTTCGCAAGGATGGCGTCGATCATATCGCTAGGGCCCGCTCGGGGTGGGACCTCGGGAACCTCCTTTCATTTTAACTCACGGATCGTGTTTGGCTTAGCGGAATCGACGGGGGGGGGCGGGCGAAGGATGCTAAAATCGTGGGGCGCCTCCAAATGCTTCTCGCACTGGACGTTGGCAACACCAATGTCACCATCGGAGTCTTCGAACAGCAGGTCCTGACCGCCAACTGGCGGCTGCAGACGGTGCACGAGCAGACCGCGGACGAATGGGGCATCCTGCTGCGCAACCTGTTCTCGCTGGCGTCGCTCAGCATCCGCGCGGTGGACGGCATCATCATCGCCAGTGTAGTGCCGCCGCTGGATTCCAGCCTGGCGCTGGCGGCCGAACGCTACTTCAGCACGGAGGCTCTGTTCGTAACGCCGGCGACGGACACGGGCTTGAAGATCCTGTACGACAATCCCAGCGAAGTGGGCGCGGACCGGGTGGTGAACGGGGTGGCGGCCTTCAACAAGTACGGCGGGCCGTGCGTGGTGGTGGACTTGGGAACGGCCATCACCTTCGACGCCATCTCGGCCCGGGCCGAATACCTGGGCGGGCTGATCGCGGCGGGCATCGGCATCTCCGTGGAAGCGCTGTTCAGCAAGACGGCGCGGCTGCCTCTGGTCGACGTGCGGGAGCCGGCGCGGCTGATCGGGACGAACACGGTGGCCAGCATGCAGTCGGGGCTGTACTACGGAGCGCTGGGGATGATCGACGGCATCGTGGACCGGCTGGTGGCGGAGCTGGGGCCGGAGACCCGGGTGATCGCCACCGGGGGGCAGGCGCGCCTGATCGCGCGCGGCTCGCGGCACCTGCGAACGGTGGACGAGCAACTGACGCTGGATGGGCTATGCCTGATCTGGGAGCGGAACCGCCCGCGGTGAGCGGCGGGATCCAGAACTACTTCAACTACTTCACGGAGATCGAAGAGCATTTCCAGCAGGCGCGCGGGACCGGGCTGTTCCTGCTCTCGCCGGTGGACTGGGCGCTGATCGAAAGCTGGAAGGAGGCCAAGGTGCCCCTGGAGGCGGTGCTGCGGGGCATCGACGCCGCATTCGAGAAGTGGCGGAGCCGCAAGTCGAAGATCCAGATGGTCAATTCGCTGACCTACTGCGCCCAGGCGGTGCTGCTGGAGGCGCAGCGCATGGCCGGGACGGCGCAGCCGCGAGCGCGGGAAACGGCTCCGCCGTTCTCAGCCGGGGATCTGCGGGCGTATCTCGAAGGAAACGCCGAGCAGGCGCTCAGGGCGGGCCGTGCGGACATTGCCGAGGCGCTGCAACGGCTGGCGGCGGCGAGCGAAGAGCACCTGGGCAGCCTGGAAGAGCTGGAGCAGCGCCTGACGGCGCTGGAAGAGAAGATGGTGGCCGGGCTCAAGGCGGCTCAGAGCGAGGAAGAGCTGTTCGAGGCGCGCCGGGAAATGGAGCGCCAGCTGCGGCCCTACCGGGGCAAAATGACGGCGGAGCAACTGGCCATGCTGGAACGGCAGTACCTGGAGCGCCGGCTGCTGGAGCAGGCCGGTCTGCCCCGGCTGAGCCTGTTCTACATGCGCTGAGGGGACATGCCGGATCCATTCATGCAGATGGCCATCGAACTGGCCGTGCGCAACGCGCGCGAGGGCGCGGGCGGGCCGTTCGCCGCCGTGGTGGTCAAGGGGGGCCGGGTTATCGCGGCGGGGACCAACCGGGTGACGTCAACGAACGATCCGACCGCGCACGCCGAGGTGATAGCCATCCGGGAGGCCTGCCGTTCCCTGGGCACGTTCCAGCTGGCCGGCTGCGAGATCTACGCCAGCTGCGAGCCCTGCCCGATGTGCCTGGGCGCTATCTACTGGGCGCGGCTGGACCGGATCTGCTACGCGGCCAGCGCGGCGGATGCGGCCCGGGCGGGCTTCGACGACGCCTTCATCTACCGGGAACTGGCCGTGCCCGCCGGACAGCGCAGCATTCCGACGACCCAGACCATGCGGGAAGAGGGGCTGGCGGCGTTCGCGGAGTGGGCAAGCAGACCCGACAAGGTTCCTTATTGACCCCGGAGAATCACTGCGCCGGCAGGGGGACCTTGCTGCGGATGCGGTCCTGAATCCAGTGGTCGTCCCACCACTCCACGGCGTTGGTCTGCACGCCGTCGATCTGCATGGAGAAGTGGAGGTGGTCGCCTCCGGCGAGGCCGGTGGCGCCGCTGCGGCCCATTTCCTGCCCGCGCTTGACCATGTCGTCCGGCTTCACGTCGATGCGGCTGAGGTGGGCGTAGATGGATTGCAGGCCATAGCCGTGGTCGAGGACGATGCAGTTGCCGTAGATGCCCAGGTCGCCGGCATGGATCACCTTGCCGGAATTGGCCGCGGTGACCGGGATGCCCTGGGTGACCGAAAGGTCGAAGCCGAGGTGCACCTGCTCGTCCACCTTCTTGCCGTTGTAGATATAGCTGCGCCGGTCGGCGAACAGGGATTCGACCTTTGAATTGGCCAGTTGCAGGAACGGGCCGGACCACAGGAAACGCTCCTCAGTCTTCAGGCGCAGGTCGGCCAAACGCTGGTTGTCGCGACGGCGAAATTCGCCGTTGATCTTCAGGAAGCGCGAGAGCAGATCGCCGGCGCCTCCCGGGTCGATCTGGTTGACGACCTTGTCGAAGAAACGGTCGTCCACGGGCAGGTCGCGGGAGCGGAACTTCTTGGGGAACAGCTTGTACGTGAACTGAGCCGTGGCCTCGGCGCCGGTGGGATTGCCTGCATACACGACCGGAACAGCGCCGGCGGGAGCATCCCAGGGAAAGACGAAGAGAGAGAAACGCTCGCCCCGGGTGCTGCCCGGCAGCGGATAACTGCGGAAGCGGTAGTTGCCCACCTTCACGCCGGCTTCGGTCCAGTAGCCGGAGGGGGTGAAGACCACCAGTTCGGCGCCGCCCTGGTTGATGTAGTGCTGGAAGGTATCGGCAACCACCCGGGGAGGCTGGGTGACGACGGTGATGTCCTGCGAAACCGAGCTGGAGCGTCCCAGGAAGTTGTTGGCCTGGGCTTCGACCAGCAGGCGGGCGGGGCCATCCTTGAGGGCGGCGGCCTGCTTCCTGCCGGCCTGGAAGACCACATCCTGGGGCGGCAGGTTGCGGCTCGAGAATACCAGGTAGCGCGAAGGCCAGCTTTTCGAGAACACCTGGTGGCGCACGCCGTTCTGCTCGATGAAGGCGCGGACGCGCCGGAGGCCCTGCGGGCTGTCGATGACAACCCGCACCGGGCTCTCCATCCCGACCGCCTTCAAGGGCGGATCGATCCTGATCTGCGAGCCCTTCGACAACACGATCAGGGCGAGCACGGCCACGGCGGCCAGCCCGCCGGCAACGACGATCAGTTTCCTCACTTGCTTCCTTTCCAGCCTGGTTGAGGGCGGAACCGCGGACGGCCCGGCGCCGCTCACTTTCTGGTCCAGCTATCGATCCAGTCGATAAAGGTCTTATACCAAAGGACGCTGTTCTGCGGCTTGAGGATCCAGTGTCCTTCGTCCGGATAGACCAGCAGGCGGGAGGGGACCTTCTGCAACTGTAAAGCGGTGAACAATTGCAGGCCCTGGCCATAGGGGACGCGGAAATCGAGTTCCCCGTGGATGACCAGGGTGGGGGTGCGGAAATCCTTGACGTAGTGGCTGGGCGACCAGCGGGCATAGACCTCGGGGTTGTCCCAGGGCATGCCGCCGAAGTCCCAGGTGGGAAACCAGAGCTCCTCGGTCTCGCCCGCCTCGCTGCGCAGGTCGAAGACGCCGGCGTGCGAGACCAGCGCCCGGAAGCGTGTGCTGTGGCCCAGGATCCAGTTCACCATGTACCCGCCATAGGAGCCGCCGGCGGCGGCCATGCGGTTCCGGTCGGCGTAGACCAGGCCGCCCACATGGTCGGCCACGGCCATGATGTCGTCGTAGACCTTGCCGCCCCAGTCCTGATTGATCTCGTCGGTGAACTTCTGCCCGTAGCCGGTGGACCCGCGCGGGTTGGGCATGACCACGAGGTAGCCGGCAGCGGCGAACACCTGCGGGTTCCAGCGGTAGGACCAGCTCTCCCCCCAGGCGCCCTGAGGGCCGCCGTGAATCAGCATCAGGACGGGATACTTCTTCGCGGGATCGAAACCGGGCGGCTTGAGCAGGAAACTCTGGACGCGGGCCTGCTCGGCGCCTTCGACCCAGAAGTCCTCCAGGGGCGTGAGCTGGTGCGAGCTCAGCACTTCCTGGTTGAGATGGGTGAGGGGCACTTCGGACCCGCCCGAGGAGGAAGCGCGGAAGATCTCGACCGGGCTGGAGGCGCTCTGCTGCGTATAGACCATGGTCTTGCCGTCGGGGGTGAACTGAATGTCGTCCAGGTGGCTGGAACCGGCCACGGCGATGCGCGTGGCCCCGCCGCCGACGGGAACGAAATGGATGGCCTGGCGGCCGCGGTCCTCGACGGTGAAGAACAAGGTCCCCGAATCGGGCGACCAGGCGAAGCTGGACACCCAGCGGTCCAGGCCTTCGGCCAGCATGGTGACCTTGCCGCTGGCTCTTTCCAGCACGGTCAGCCGCCAGCGGTCGCTCTCGTAGCCCGGCCGGGACTGTGAGCGGTAGGCCAGGTAGCGGCCGTCGGGCGAGTACTGCGGGCTGTTGTCGGCGGCGGGATTGACGGTGATCCTGCGGGGCGGCGCGCCCTCCAGATCGACCACGTACAGGTCCGAGTTGGTGCTGAGGGCCGGCTGCTCGTCGGTCTTCATGACGAAACAGACTTCCTTGCCGTCGGGGGAGATGGCGTAGTCGTCCGGGCCGCCCAGGGAGAAGGGAGGAACGTCGTGCGGGCCGGGTGTCAGGTCCCTGGGCGCTCCGCCCTCCACGGGAACGAGGAAGAGGTGGCTGCGCCGCCTGGAACGCCAGTGGCTCCAGTGGCGGTAGAGCAGCGAATCGTACAGCCGGGCGGCCACCTTGCCGTTCTTCTCGGCGTCGAGCTTCTGCTGGTTGCAGGGGTCGCCGGTGCAATCCGGATAGACCTCGCTGGTGAACAGCAGGTTCTTGCCGTCCGGGGAGAAAACCACGCCGCCGGCTTCGGTGGAAAGGCTGGTGACCTTCCTGGGATTGGAGCCGTCCGCATTCATGAACCAGACCTGGGAGGAGCCGCCCTGGTCGGAGATGAAGGCGATGCGGGTGGAATCGGGCGACCAGCGGGCGCGCTCGTTGTTCGCGCCGGGAGGGCCGATGGGACGCGGCGCGCCTCCGGCCAGAGGGACCAGGTAGATCTGGCGCGGACGGGCATTGTTCTCCAGCTCGATCCTCTGGACGGTGAACGCTATCAGCTTGCCGTCGGGCGAGAGCTGCGGGTCGCTGATGCGGGCCAGGCGCATCATGGCGTGCACATCGAAGGGCGCTTTCTGGGCGAGCAGCGCACCGCTCACGAGACACAGAAGAAGAAGACGGTGCATAAGCTACGATTCTATCGCGCCGGGATGGGGCGCCTGGGACGAGGCAACGCCAAGGGAGTGCCTGTCCTCGCTACGAGTCGCGATTCAGCCACAGGGTCTGGATGGAGGACTTGCGCCAGCGGAGGACCGCGGCCTGCAGGGCGCCGAGGACCCAGCTGGAGGCCAGGAACAGTCCCAGGGCGGCCAAGCCGACGGGAACGGCGACGACAGGATCCGACGGGCGGGGCATGACCGCGTGAAAGACCCGGAAGGGACGCGAGGGCCGCACCATGCGCGTTCCTCCGGCGACACCGTCCGCGGATCCGCCGGAGGGAGCCACGCGGCCTACCGGCCACTTGTGCGAGAAAGCCTGCCGAAGCCGGGCCCGAAACTGCCGGATCTCAGCAGGTTTCAGATCCGGGAGGCGTCCGGCTTGAGCGGCAACGGCGGCCTGCAGCTTCCGGTTGCCGCAGGTGTTCGCAGAGCAGCCGACGCCGAAGCGGGCGACGGACCGGACATACTCGCGCAGGAGCTGTTCTTTCTGCTCATGGGTGAACGCATGACTGCCCTGGCGGTCCACCTCCAGCATCCGGGCCAGCATATACTGGCGAGCGTGCGGGTTGGCTTTTTCAAAGAACTCCGCCAAGCCGAGGTTGTGCTTATCCTGCACGTACACCTCGAAGGTTCGATCCCAGTAGGCGCCGTCCACGTGTTCCGGCGTGGTAGCCTGCCAGCCGTACACATTCTCCAGGTGATCGAAGATTTCGCGCGCTCCGCCGTACCCGCTTTTCTGCATTTCGCGAATCCACTTGGGGTTCCAGAAACGGCTGTTCATCTCGGTTGCAAGGAAGGTCTTGAAATCGTCCAGCCGTTCGCGGCCCGCTTTGCGGAGGTTGGCGACGTACAATTGCGGAGCAGCGCCGCCGTTGACTTTCCGGGTGGCGAGACTCAATCCTCCTGCGAAGTCGAAGAAATCGTCATTGTCGGTCACCCCATAGAGATTCGTACTCCGGGAATGAACCACCACCTCGTTGCCCTTGATCTGGGTTTCCAGGGCCCGCGGGATCAATTCGCCCCAGCCGGCGGCGCCGTAAGCGAAGTTATTGTGCCTGAGGTAAGCATCGGCGATCTGTTCGCTATTGCCCGCATCGCGGCTCTGCTTGATCAGGCTGGCGATGCCCCCGCCGTAGTCGCCCGGAGCCGGGCCGAAAACGCGGGCGGAGGCGGCCTTTTCCGCCAGCTCCGGAGCGAGGCCGCTCCTCAGCAATTCATCCCTGGCGCGGCGGGTGTTGCGGCTGAGTGTGTTCTCCCCGGCCTTCTGCACCATGAGGGAGGCGCTGTCGAGCAGCAGGGCCTTATCCGGGAAACCGTCGCGGTAGATGCCGGCGATGGTCAGCACAACATCCACGCGGGGGCGGCCGAGTTCCGCGTCGGGAATCAGGCGGAGGCCATCCACCACACCGCGGGAATTCCACTTCGGTTCCACTCCCATCAGGTAGAGGGCCTCGCATTCCAGCGCGCCCTGGTGGCGGATCGTTTCGCCGTACCAGAGCACCATACTGACCTTATCGGGCAACCGCCCGGTGCGCTCCCGGTGCCGCCGCAGGACTTCGTCGCCCAGTTTGCGCCCCACCTCGCAGGCCGCCGGAGTGGGAATGAGGGAAGGGTCGAAATCGTGCAGATTTCGGCCGCCAGGCAGAGATGCAGGCACGCGGAGCGGATCTCCGGACGAGCCGCTTTCCTGGTACTCGCCGCGGAGAATGCGAACGTAGTTTTCCAGTTCCAGGCGGGCCGAATTGCGCAGATTGGCCAACCAGGAGGCGCCGGCGGCCAGTTGGGTGGAAACCCGGTCGCGCAGGGCAGCCGGCCAGCGAGGATCGATCTCGGGCCGGGCACCACGAAACAGCGCTTCGGCCCATCGAAGGGGAAGATCGCCCAACTGGCGCAGTTCCGGATCCGGGAAGCCGGTCTTGAAGAACTCGGCCAGGGACTCAATCTGGATCTCATCGCGAGGCAGCCGGCCGAGCCGGTGAATGCCCATCGGGATGGGTCCGGCTTCGGTCTCCTCAAGAAAGGTCCCTATGGCCGAGGCGATCTCGGACCAGTCCGCACGGCCGACATCGAAGCCGAGCTGGCGATCGAGACGCAGTCTGCGGATCTCCCGGACAGCCGTCTCCTGGTATTCGGCCAGGAGAGCCGGAGAAGCATCGCGGACCTTCTCGATTTCAAGAAACGCATTCCGCAGCGCGCGGAACTCGTCCTGCGCACCGCCGCTCACGGTGAGAGGCGTCAGGTGGCCGATCAGGGTCGATGCCGCCCGGCGCCGGGCCGTAGTCGATTCGCCGCCGCCGTCGATGATGTAGAAATAGGGGGCCGGCGTGTCTCCCATCAGCACTTCGGAGGGGTCCCAGCCTGCCATGCCCACGTTCTTTCCGGGCAGGAACTCCAGCGAGCCGTGACGTCCCAAGTGGGTGATGGCGTCGGCGCGAAAGACATGGCGCAACCAGAGGTAGCCGGCCACGTAGCCGTGAGGCGGCGGAATGGTGGTGTCATGCAGGGTCTTGCCGGCGTTGGCAAAGGCAGAGCGCAGGGGCTGGGGACCAAGGAAGATGTTTCCAAAGCGCAGGGCCGGCAGGACAAAAAACGGCTCGTTGTCGCGCGAGCGGACGGTCATCAGGCGGGACTTCTCCGGGGGGCCCCAGTTCCGCAACAGGGCATCCTGGAATTCCTTAGGGGTCGCAGACAGCCACTTGCGGTATTGCTTCATGGAGATCAGCACAGCCTGGCGCCGGCTCACGATCTCGTCGAGTTCGCCCGGCGCCCATTCTTCGATGTTCCGGCCGGCCCGTTCCAGCATGGCGAGCAATTCCTTCTCTTCGGGAACATGATCACCGGTGAGATAGCCTTCCTGGCGCAGTCGATGAAGAATCGCCGCCAAGCTCCCCGGAACGTCGAGATAGCTGGCCCCGATGTTGCCTTTGCCCGGTGGATTGTTGTAGTAGAGAATCGCGATGCGTTTATCCGGGTTGGGCTTCCGGCCGAGGGCTATCCAGCGCGCCGCTCTGCGCACCGCCATATCAATACGCTCAGGGATGGGAACGGAGACTTGCGACTTGCCGTCCGGCGACCGTTCCGTGGCCGCAAAGGTGATCGGGTCGGTTGCACCGGCGCGTTCCGGTGAGGCCACCTGGATCGCAAGTTGATCCGGCTGCAACCCCTGCCGCGATTGAGTCCAGTCCGCAAGGCTCTGCCTGGTTGTCATCAGGCCGATGACGTGGACATTCATGCGGGCGAGGAATTCCGTATCGCCGGGCCTGGAGAATCCCAGGTTGAGAGCAAACGCGGCTTCCACCGCAGGTTTGCCATCCCGGACGAGCAGCGGTTCAGCCAGGGGCGGCGGCCAGCCGAAGACCGGGACAGGAACGAGACCTTGCTTCTCGGCAGCGGCGATGAGGGCATCCAGGTGCGCCGTATCTTTATTCTTCAGCGAGGTGTGATAGAAGAGGATGCCTACCCGGGGCGCATCCGGCGGGGAGACCCGCAGGCCGCGGTGCCACTCCAGGTACGCGTCGAGAGCGACAAACGGCCGCTGCGCGCGGGGATGGTAGATGCCCACGGTCGCGACCGCCTCGGGTGGTTCGACAGCAATGCCGCCGCGGTGGGCGACCCTGACGTACAGGAACGCGAGGCAGCGGGCCACGTTTTCAGCACCCCCGAGACTCCAGTACTCGGCCGCGGCCTTGACCAGGGTTTCATCCTGGCGATAATCCCAATGGCGCAGAGCGGGCTCCGGCCAGTGGGCGACCACCCTGGCGCCGCGCGCAATGGCGGCCTTGAAGCGAGGGGCCAACCGGAGGGCCGCCTCGCCAGGCATCAGGTAGGTGAAGATCACATCGGAGGATTCCCATTCCATGGGTGGCGACTCGAAGTCCCCGTAGCGCAGGTGGATGCGCCCCGGGCCCCAGCGTTCGGCAAAGCGCTGCTGGGCTTCCGCCATCACCTGGTTGAGTCTGGTCAGAACCGTTACGCGGAGGGGCGCCTCCGCATGAACGGCGGCAGAGGCCAGGACGAGAATGGCCAGACTCCTCACAGGCGAACCCGGAACCCGGTGAAGATAAGCCTTCCTCGAACGGGATAGTAGTTGAAATAGACCCGGTTCAGCAGATTCTCCGCGCTGACCTGGAAGGCGAGGCGGCGGCTGATATCGACCGAAACGGAGGCGTCGGCCTCAAAGAACGGGTCGAATGCCCCGTAGACCCCCTTGGTCGTGTCCGTATTGGTGTCGGTTGAGAACACCGAGGAAACGTAGCGGCCGGTTAACGACGCGGTCCAGCGGCGGCGGGCGGCAAACAAGCCAAGCGAGGTGTTGTGGGATGGTACTTGCGGGATGCGCCGACCCACGGAAGCGGGAATGGCCGGGTTTCGAGTGATTTCGGCCCCGGTCCACGTGTAGCTCGCCCGGGCGAACAAGCCGGGCCCGATGGGGGCGCGCAAGGCCCCTTCGAAACCGCGTGTCCGGGCCTCGGCCGCATTCACAACCGGCCGGTACGCACCTCGCGGGTCGACGCTCAAGTCCGTGGAGCGGTAAATCAGGTCGCTTACATGGTTCTGGAAGAAGACGCCATCCATTTCGAAGCCGCCATTCCACCGGCGGGTCACTCCGGCCTCCCAAGCCAGAAGTGTTTCGGGCTTCAGATCGGGATTGGAGGCGTAAATGACTCCGGAGGATGATCGCCAGGTTCGGTACAAGTCGTACACGGCTGGGCTGCGGTAGGCGTTTCCGAGGCTGGCTCGCAGGACGAACTCGCGCGGGGCCCTGTAGAGGAGGGCCGCTTTCCCGGAAACGGAGTGACTGGAACGCTCGGAGTACCGGTTGACGAGCGTGGTCCCAACCGTCTGGTTGCCGCCGTCGTACGTATGCCAGTAATCGTAGCGGCCGCCGGAGACCAGAAGCAGATGTTCTCCCAGGCGCCACTGATGCTGCGCGTAACCGCCCTGATTGAGAGTCTTGCCCTGGGCGGCGTAGGAGAGGGCCGGGCTTTCCTTGCGGCGGGTGTAGTTGGAAAGGTTGCTTTCAGCGACGCTGGTCGAATCGCGCCGCAATTCCGTCCCGGCTGTCAGGGTGTGGCGGCTGTTGGCATCCCAGGTCCACTGTGCTTCGCCGAACCACGACCGGCTGGGCCTGTCGCTGATCAGTCCGGGGCCACCCGCCAGGGTCGATCCGCTGCCTGGGGTGGTGTAGTAGGCGAGCGGGGCATCAACCCAGCCGACACCCAACCGGACACGCGAGTTCGGGGCGATGGAATGATGCAGTTTGGCGGAGGCAAGGTGCGACCGGTTGCCGCCATCACCGGGCAGAAACATGCTGGGGCTGACCGAAAGGCGGCGCGCGGAACCCGCCACCAGGATGGCTGCAGCGCCGGAATCGAAGGGCTGGCCGCCGGCGGTGCGCAGAAGCGTGGTGTAGGCGTCGTAGCCGTAGTTCGAAGACTGGCGAAGATAGTGCACGGCGAGAGTGGTCCGGCTTGTGAATGTGTAGTCGCCGCGGACCCGCCAGGCGTGCTGGTTCCACCAGTTATTGCCGGACCGACCGATGATGTAGGTTGGGGCGCCGGCGGTCGTCAGCGTCGGGATGAAACCGGTGACGGGCGTGCCTCCGGACGCCGCCGTACCGGCCGTGGTCACGAACTGGGAGGGATAGCCCCCGGACTGGAGACGGTCGTAAGAGAAACTGACGCCCAGCCTCTCGAAGAAGCGGTCCGCGGCACGCAGGCGATACCGGAGAGTATCCTGAGAACCGTACTCGCCCTTGAGTTCCAGATGCCGGCGGTCCACGGGCCTGGTCAGGATCTGGACCACGCCACCCATGGCGTTGTTGCCGTAGAGCGCGGAGAACGGACCGCGCACGACTTCGACGCGCTCCACTTCCTCCACCGGCAAGGACGTCCAGATCAGTTGGCCGGTATAGGGATCGTTGAGGGGCTGCCCGTCAATGAGTATGAGAGTGCGGCCCTGGCCCGTTCCGCGGCCGGCGAATCCCCGCATCCCAACACCGGCTTGCGTGTCCTGGTAGCCTTTTCCGCGATTCGGATAGACGCCAGGGGAGGAGTCCAGCGCCTGGTCTACGGTCTGGACATTGCGGATGGCGATTTCCTGCGCGGAGACGACCGTGGCGGAGACCGGCGACTGAGAGGGCTCCACTTCACCGCGGGTGGCGGTAACGGTAATCTCCTGTTTCAGGAAGAAAGGCCGCTCGGAAGGGGGAGCCGGAGGAGAACCCGGCGCCGGTTGAGGCGCGGGAGGGGAGTGCTGGGCGAGCAGGCAGCACGAGAGGAGGAGCAGGAGGGTTGCACGCATACGATGATTATATTCGTGCTACGCAGCAAACGCCAGTGCCGGTCCAGGCGGCTACGACGCCGGCTTGCGGGCCACGGCCAGCAGGTGCGGGCTGAGGGCGAGAAGGGCCGGCTCGCGTTCGGTGCGGCGGACCCAGCCGAGCAGTCGGCGGCGGCGGGCCGGATCGGCCCAGCAGCCCTCGAAGTCCCTGGCCAGCCAGCCGACGCCTTCCACCGGCGCGAGATCGACCAGCAAGAAGCCGGACGCCAGGATCTCGGTTTTCAGTTCCTCGGGGCGGTGGAAGAAAGCGGTGGTGAAGTAGCGGGGGTCTCCGGTGGGATTGCGGTGCCGCCCGGTCTCCAGATCGTCCTTCAGCATCCCGTCGAGAAGCGGGTCTTCCAGGAACCCCTCGACCAGTCCGGCCAGCAGCGAAGCGAAGCGGCAGATGGCCGCGGCGAAGAGCAGGCCCCCGGGGCGCAACACGCGGCGGGCTTCGGACAGCGCGTTCAGGCGGTCCCCGGGCTCGGGCAGATGATAGAGCGGACCCAGCAGCAGCACGATCCCGGCGCTCCCGTCGCGCCAGGGAAGGCGCCGTCCGTCACCGAGAACGGCCGCGGCAATGTTGGGGCGGCGGCGGGCGCTGCGGACGTGGCCGGGCGCCAGGTCGAGCAGATGGGTCTGGTAGCCCAGGGATCCCAGCCATTCGCTGTACGGCCCCCCGCCGCCGCCGACATCCAGCACCCGGGCGGGCGGCGCGGGCAGATGGCGCTGGAGGATTTCGCGGGTGCGCTCGAACTCGATCCGCCCCCAGCCGGATTCGAGCCGCGTGTCTTCCGGAACCCTGGCGTAATGATCCAGAATCTCGTTCATCGCGCCAGCAGGTCGACGACCGGGGGACGGGGCGCCCAGCGCACGAAGGCCTCGGCGTAGCGCCGGCCGCTCTCCAGGCCGCGCATGCGGTTCAGGGTCGAGTAATACTCGAGCAGATGCGGCTGGGTCTCCAGCTTCTTCAGGGCCTCCATCTTCTGATCGAAGACTTCGGTGATGTCCACGTAATGGTCGGGGACGAAGCCGTAGCGGGTGGCGGTGCCGATGGTCGGCTCGAAGAAGCGGATGTCCCAGGAGCCTCCGGCCATCTGGGCGGCCTCGATGACGCTGCGTGAGGTAAGCCAGTGGGTGGGATAGCTGAGCTCCTCCTTCCAGTGCGTGAGGATGATGTTGGGCTTGAAGGCGGCGATCTCCTGGGCGAGCATCTGCATGCGTTCGGGCGGCATGCGCAGGGGATTGTCTCCGAAGCCGAACATGCGGCCCTCGGCGCCCACCACGTGGACCGCGGCGAAGGCCTCCTGCTCGCGGATGCGGCGCACCTCCTCGATGGAGATACCCGGCCGCTTCTTGTAGAGCAACTGGCTCTCGTCGGTTTCACCGTGGGTCAGCCATACCACTTTGACGGCCGAACCCGCTCGGACGTGCTTGATCAGAGTGCCGGCGGCGCGCGAGCAGAAATCCGCGGGATGCGCGCTCACCGCCAGCACACGGGGCCGGCTCGCGGCCTCCTGCGCCCGGAGGGCGCCGGCCGCGGGGACAAGCAATGCGGTGCGTAGGAAGTGTCGTCGTTGCATAGTGGTCATTAGCCGTTCGTCGTCAGCGGCCAGTAGCCGTTACGCTTTCACCCTGTATTTCTCCAGAGCGTTCTCATCCAGGGTTACACCCAGACCCGGCTTGGTGGGTAGGGTGAAGTAACCCGCCTGCATGGTGAGGGGCTCCACCATGATGTCGTCCTCCAGGCAGTGCATCACGGTGATGGTGTATTCGATGCCGGGGTAGGCCGCGGCCTGGTGAGCCTGGAAGAGCTGAGCGAGGCCGCTTTGAGTCCCGTACTCGATCCAGAGGGGGATGCCGGTGACATCCGCCATGAGGGCGCGCTGCTCCATGCCGCGTCCCACCGGCCCGCCGATGACCCAGGCGTTCAACAGGCCTTCCCGGATGAACACCATGGGCTCGGGCCCCATGTGCTCGGCCAGTTTCAGGGGCGACTCCGCTTTGAGGCGCCGGAAACCGTCCACGTCGCGGTACGCGATGGGCGATTCGACCGCGAAGTAGTTGTGGTGCTCGGCGAGCTTCTTAATGAAGAACAGGGCGCGGGCGGGCGAGGTCCAGGAGGAATTGGCGTCGGCCCAGATGCGGTACTCGGGGGGCACCACCTCGCACATGGCGGCGGCCTGCTCGAGCGGATCCTGCCAGGGCCGGGCCTTGACCTTGTGTACGCGGTAGCCCAGACCGGCGGCGAGTTTCGCTTCGGCGGCCATCAATCTGGGCGGCAGGCAGTGGGTCCAGTAGGTGTGCTGGATGCGCGTTTTCGGACTGCTGGAAAGCAGGCGGCAGACGGGCAGGCCGGTCGCCTTGCCCAGCACGTCGTAGACGGCCATGAGGATGCCGCCGATGCCATCGTCGTGGAGGAACTCCCAGGGCGAGCGGCCGACCATGCGCTTCAGGGCGGCTTCGGCCTGGCGGGCGCCCATCAGCGCTTCGCCCACGCCGACAATGCCGGCATCGGTCCAGAGGCGGACGAAGACCGGATCGTAGTGGGTCTGGAAGGTGCCCTGCAGCTTGTAGCTCTCAATCCAGGCTTCCCGCACGCGTTCGGCCATGGGGATATGAGCGGGCATCACCTCGAACTTCGTGAAGCGCATGGTCTGGACCGAGGCAGGCGCGGCGGCGGCGGCCTGAGCCAGCGGGCCGGCGCCTGCCAGGGCGGCGGAAGACTGCAACAGTTGACGTCGGTTCAGCAAAGACATATTCCTCCGTTTGCGTTCACTTGGGAACCGGGCCCATCGGCGGGCCGGCTTCGCGCTCGCGCGCCGGATCGTATTTCGGATTGGGCGCGGGCAGCCGGGCCCCGGTTTCCCGCAGCCAGCGAGTGAGCCGGCCGCTGAGTCTTTTGGCGACGGCGCTTTCGGCCTCCGCCAGGTTGTGCTCTTCGCCGAGGTCGCGGGCCAGGTTGTACAGTTCCTCGCGGCCGTCTTCGAAAAAGCGGATCAACTTCCAGTCGCGCTCGCGCACGGCGGCGCTGGGCCGTCCGAGCTGCGGGCTGTAATGCGGGTAGTACCAGTAGATGCGTTCGCGGTCAAGCCGCGCCCTTCCCTTGAGGAGCGGCAGGAGGCTCGAGCCGTCGACAGGCCCGATGCCGGCGGGAGTTCCGGCGACCTCCGCCAGGGTGGGTGCGAAATCGACGCTGAGCACCGGCTCGGAGCAGACCGCGCCCGGCCGGGTGACGCCGGGCCAGCGGACGGCCAGCGGCACGCGTATGCCGCCCTCGTACAGGTGCCCTTTGCCGGCCCGCAGCGGAAGGTTGGAAGTGACCGGGGTGTTGCGCCACTCCCGCGAGCTGACGCCGCCGTTGTCGGAGGTGAAGACGACCAGGGTGGAGTCCGACAGCTTGAGCCGGTCAAGGGTTTCGAGGACGCGTCCCACGCTTTCGTCGACGCTCTGCAGCATGGCGGCGTAGGGCGGGTAGTTCTGGGGGTCGTCCGCGCGCACTTTCCTCTGGTAGCGCCGGATCAACTCCGGCCTGGCCTCGATAGGCACGTGCACCGCATAGTGCGGCAGGTAGAGGAAGAACGGCCGGTCGCGCGATTCGCGTATGAAATCCAGGGCCAGATCGGTGAGGCGGTCGGTGAGATACTCGCCGGGGCGCGTGCCTTCAAGCGGAATCTTCTTCTTCCATTCAGGGTAGAAGAAGCTGTTGGTCGAGCCGGCCGTATCGCCGCCCACGGCCACGTCGAAGCCCTGCATTCCGGGCAGGAACCCTTCCCCGCCGAGGTGCCACTTGCCGATGGCGGCAGTGCGGTAACCTGCTTTCTTGAGGACCTCGGCGACGGTGACCTCCTCCAGCGGCAGCTCGGTTCTGACGGGCGGCGGAATCACCCGGGAGTAGTGGAAGCGGTGGGCTCCCTGCAGATGGCTGGTGAGGCCCAGGCGGGCCGGGTACTTGCCGGTCATGATGGCAGCGCGGGTGGGCGAGCAGACGGGGCTGGCGGAATAACCGTTGGTGAACTGCATTCCATCGCGCACCAGCCGGTCGATATGGGGGGTCTCGTAGAAGCGGCTGCCGTTGTAGGCGGTGTCTTTCCAGCCCAGGTCGTCGGTAAGGATGAAGACGATATTGGGCGGGCGGCGGGCGGCTCCGCGCAGCACCACGGGCGCAAGCCCGGTCAGGAAGGCGCGTCGGGAGAGCATGGGCGAAGTATAACAAGGATACGCATTCAGATAGGCGAGGAGGACCTTGGATGAAACGGAGAGAGTTCTTGAGCCGGATCCTGCCGGCCGGCATCGTCGCGCACAGCGTCTGGGCGCAGCCCAGGAGCCTGGACCAGACCGCGCAGGTGACGCTGGAGCGCGACCAGCCGGGGCAGCCGCACAAAGGCAAGGTGCTGGCGGCCATTCAGCCTCATAACGACGATGTCCCGCTGTTTGCCGCAGGCACGGTCATCAAACTGATCCGCGAAGGCTACACCGGCATTCTGATCCGCACGACCAACGACGAAGCGGCCGGCAGCGGCAGGACCATGGGCGAGGTTGTGCTCAACAACGAAAAAGACAATTTCGAAGTCGCCCGCCTGATGGGCCTGACGAAGGTGTTCGATCTGAACTACCGCAACCACGAGATGGACGCTGTCTCGGACTCGGAACTGCGCCACCGTTTGATCTTCATCTTCCGGCTGATGAAGGTGGACACGGTGATCTCGTACGATCCCTGGGGGCATTACGAGGAGAACCCGGACCACTACGTGACGGCGCGGGGAGTGGAGGCGGCCTGCTGGATGGCGGGCGGGCGGTGGGATCTGCCGGAGCATTTCGAAGCCGGCATCAAACCGCACGGGGTTCGCGAGAAGTACTACTACGCGAGGGGTCCCCAGCTGGTGAACCGCGTGGTGGACATCAGCTCGGTCATCGACCGCAAGGTGGAGGTGAACGTCGCCAACATCACCCAGGGCCCGGCCGGGCACACCGGCGCCCGGCTGCGCGCGCGGCTGGCCGAGAAGGGGCTGCGGCTGCCGATCCTGGGGTCCAGCGACGAGAGCGCCAACCGGCAATACGTGAAAGAGATCGTGCTGAAGGAAGACGCCGATCTGGGGAAGAAATATGGTGTGGCCTATGCCGAACCGTTCCACTACATCGGCCCGGGCCGCTCGGATCTGGACGACTACATCAAGCGGAACGCCGTGCCGGTGAAGTGAGGCGCCGGAGCAGGCGATGCTGAGCCGCAGAGAGTTACTGGGGGCGGCGGCGGCGGGCGCGGCCGCGCCGGTGCCGGTCCCGAAGATCGAGGGCGAGTGGTGGACGCTCGCCCGGGATCCCGACCTGGGTCCTCTGAACGGACCGCCGGCCGGGCGTCCCGACCGGGTGCAGCAGCCGGTCGATTTCGCCATCTGGCAGGCGGCGGACGGGCGCTGGCAACTGTGGTCCTGCATCCGGCACACGCGCTGCGGGGGCCAGACCCGGCTGTTCTACCGCTGGCAGGGCGAGCGGCTGACGGATGCGGACTGGCGGCCGATGGGCATCGCGATGCAGGCCGACCCGGGCTTCGGAGAGACCCAGGGCGGCCTGCAGGCGCCCTTCGTGCTCACCACCGGGGGCCTGTACTACATGTTCTACGGCGACTGGGAGAACATCTGCTCGGCTTCGAGCGAAGACGGCAAGACCTTCGCGCGGCGGCTGCAGGCCAGCGGGAAGGCGGCCATGTTCGGGGAAGGGCCGGGGAACAACACGCGCGATCCGATGGTGCTGCGGGCCGGCCGGCTGTGGCACTGCTACTACACGGCCTATCCGGAGAAGAAAGGCGCGGTCTACTGCCGCACGTCGCGCGACTTGCATACCTGGAGCGAGGCGCGCATCGTGGCCTCGGGAGGCCGGGCGGGCTCCGGACCGTTTTCGGCCGAGTGTCCGTTCGTGGCGCGCCGCGGGGAGTGGTTCTACCTGTTCCGCACGCAGCGCTACGGGAGCAACGCGCAGACCAGCGTGTACCGTTCCCGCGATCCGCTGGACTTCGGGGTGGGGAACGACCGCTATTTTCTGACTACCCTTCCAGTGGCCGCGCCCGAGATCGTGACCTATGGGGACCGCGACTACCTGGCCGCGCTGGCCCCGGACCTGAAGGGCATCCGGATGGCGAGATTGGACTGGGCCTCCTAAGTTCGGCCGGAGGCCGCCAACCGGGCCGCGACTGTAAGGAGCGGTTCGCGCGCTTGCGCTGGCGCCCGGCCTGTCGAAGTGATAAGAATGTTGCGATGATCACGCGAAGGAGACTGCTCGCCCGGGCCGCGGGCCTCGCGCCGTTCGTTGCGACCGCCCGCCGGGGCGGTTTCGCCCAAGGCCGCACCACACGGCTCACCGTTCACGCCGCTCACTCGATCGGGCGCATCCGCCCCGAACTGCACGGGCATTTCGCGGAGCACCTCGGCTCCTGCACGTACGGGGGCTTGTGGGTGGGGCGCAATTCGACGATCCCGAATATCAACGGGCACCGGAAGGCGGCGGTCGAGTACCTGCGCGCTCTCGGCATCCCCGTGCTGCGCTGGCCGGGCGGCTGCTTCGCCGACGATTACCACTGGCGGGACGGCATCGGCCCGGCGGAGAAGCGGCCGAAGCGGGTGAACCTGTGGTGGGGCCAGTACACCGAGGACAACAGCTTCGGCACGCACGAATTCATCGAACTGTGCCGCTTGATCGGGGCGGAGCCGTACTTCGCGGGCAACGTGGGCAGCGGCACGCCGCAGGAACTGCGGGACTGGGTGGAGTATTGCAACTATCCGGGCGGCAGCACTCTCTCCGACGAGCGGGCCGCCAACGGATCAAAAGAGCCGTTCCGGGTCAAATATTGGGGCGTGGGAAACGAGAACTGGGGCTGCGGGGGACAGATGACCCCGGAGGAGTACGCCGGGCACTACCGCCGTTTCGCCACCTACCTGACGCCCCGGGGCGGCATCGGAAACACCCGCGCCTTCCTGGTGGCCTGCGGCCCCAGCGGCAACGATCCCGACTGGAGCCGCCGCTTCCTGGAGCAGATGCAGCGCCATCTGCGGATGATGCACGGCTTCGCCATGCACTTTTACTCGCCGGGTAAGAGCCCGGCGACCAAGTTCACGCTGGAGACAATGCGGGAGCAGCTATCCAGCTTCGCGGCGCTGGAGAAAGGGGTGCTGCAGCAGCACAGCCTGCTGCGCGGCTTCGATCCGGCGGGGAACATTGGGCTGCTGGTGGACGAGTGGGGCGTGTGGGATCGCATGGTGCCGGAAGAGGAGAAGCGCTACGGCCGCCTGTTCCAGCAGATCACCATTCGCAGCGCGGTGGCGGGGGCCATGGGGCTGAACGTGTTCCATCGCCAGGCCGACAAGCTGGTGATGGGCAACATCGCGCAGACCGTAAACGTGCTGCACGCCATGCTGCTGACCGACGGCGACCGCTGCATACGCACCCCGGCCTACTACGCGTTCGAGTTGTTGAAGCCGCACCGCGACAAGACGGCCGTGGGCTTCGAAAGCAGCGAAAGCGATCCGCTGGGGGTTTCCGTTTCGGCTTCGCGCTCGGAGAAGGAACTGATTGTGAGCTGCGTGAATCCGAGCCACGACGAGCCGCGCTCTCTGGAGTGCGCGGTCAGCGGGGCGAGCGCAGTTTCGGTGTCCGCGCGCATCCTGCACCACGCGGACTGGAACGCGCACAACACCTTCGAGGAACCGAACCTGATCGCGCCGGTGAGCCACACCGCCCGGGTGGAAGGCGGCCGCATCCGTTTCGCCTTGCCGCCGCTCTCGATTGTCACCGTGCAGGCGGGGCTGAAAGAGTAACCGCGTCAGGCCAGCAGCGCCTGGGCGCGCGCCAGGCGGGCCTGAACGGCCACCCCGTTCGGACACTGAACGGCGCAGGCGGAACAGTCGCGGCAACGCACCGAGCGGACGGTTTCAGGCAATTCCAGGAAGCGCTCGCGCGCCAGGGGAAACTGGCCGTAGGCTTCCGCGTACGTCAGGTGCCGCAGGATATCGGCCACCGGCAGGTTCCGGGGGCAGCGGCCGCCGCAGGCGCCGCACATCCGGCAGTAACGGGACGCCAGGTGCGCCATGCGGGCGGCCAGACGCTGGGCGTCGTCCTGGCGGAACGGCTCGCTCATGGCGCGCAGATTCTCGTCGAGTTCCTCCATGCTGGTCATGCCGATGATGGCCGCGTCCACCGACCGGTTGCGCAGCGTCCACTTGAGCGCGGCCAGCATGCTGCCCTCCTTCCGCAGAGTAGCGGTGAGGGCACTGGGATCGGCGCCGTAGAGCCGGTCGCCGCGCCGGATGCGGGCCAGGCCGCCGGCCATCACCTTCATGGCGATGATGCCCATTCCGGCGGCTCGGGCGGCGCGGATGGCTTCCCCGACCTCGGGGCTCATGGTGAAGTTGTAGGAGGTGAGGACCACATCGGTCTGCCCCCGCTTCACCAGAAACGGCAGCATGTTCTGCATGTCGAGGTGAGTGCTGACTCCGGCGAAGCGGATCTTGCCCGCCTTCTTGGCCGCCTCCTGTGCGGAGAGCAGGTCGTCGGTCACGTCCTCGGGCTTGTTCTTGGAGTGCAGGTACCAGATATCCAGGTAGTCGGTGCCCAGTTCCGCCAGACTCGTATCCAGCTGCTGGAGGGCTTCGGCCCGGGTCCGCGCCAGCGACTTGCTGGAGAGGATGAGCTTCTTGCGCTTGCCCTTCAGCGCGGCGCCGACCATCCGCTCGTTGTTGCCGCCCTGATAGGAGCGGGCGGTATCGAAGTGAGCGATACCGATGTCGGCGGCGCGCTCGATGACCGACTGGTCGCCGACCAGCATGCAGCCGAACGACAGCGGCGTCACTTTGAGGCCGGTCTTACCCAGGTCGCGGTAGGTGACGGCCGGTTCGGAAGCGGCAAAGAGGCTGCGGCGGGCCAGTAACGGAGTCATACATCCGATTATACCCGGGCGCCTGCGGTTCAGGTCCCGCTGTGCAGCTCGCCGCGCGGCTTTCTGCGGGTGATCTCCTGGAAGGCGTCGCGCACCTGCACGGGAAAGGAATCGCCCACCCAGCGCCGGACGGCGGGGGAGAGCCGCAGGCTGGAGGAAACCGGCTTGCCATCCTGCACCTTGACCAGCTGTTCGAGGGTCAGGCCCCGCGTAACGGCCGTTTTCACCGCCTTGTGCAACTCGGCCAGAAACTGCTCCTGCCCGGCGAGCATCTCCGGGCCGCCCGCGGGTCCGTGGCCGGGGAGCACGTGCTTCACCGGCAGCTTGGCCGCTTCGCGCACCACGGCCGGCCAGTCGCCCAGGTTGGCGTCCGCGGTGTAGTTGTAGGGACCGTTGACGACCGCATCGCCGGTACAGAGGATCTGCTCCCTGGGGAGATAGGCGAAGCCGTCGCCGCGGGTGTGGGCCCATCCATAGTAGCGGAACTCCACCGTGCGGGAGCCGTCGGCCAGGACGAACGGGCTCTTCTCGAAAGTCTGCATGGGCAGTTCCGGACCGGCGCGTTTCAAGTCGCGGAGGTCCTGGCGGCGTTGCGCTTCCTGTTTCCAGCGCTGCGGCTCGAAGCGCTTGAACTCCTCCAGGACGCCCTTGTAGGCGACGGTTGTGGCCCCTTCCATGGTCCAGACCGCGCTGCCGTAGGCGTGGTCGCCGTGATGGTGGGTGATGAAGACGTACTTGACGGGTTTGGAGGAGAGCTTGCGAATGTCGGCCAGAGCGGCGCGGGCGCCGCCGGGGAAGTTGGCGTCCACAACGATGAAGTAATCGCGCATTTCGATGATCACGTTGTTGGAATGGCCCAGCTTCATGTCCCCTTCCCGGAACCATACGCCGGGGGCGATCCGGGTGAGCGACGGGGGAGTGTTCTCCGCGCCGGTAACCAGCAGCGCGAGGGAAGTCAGGAGCGCAAACACAATGACGGCCAGGATACGGATGTGCTTCCTCATCTCCTTCGCCAGAGCCCCTCAGTTTACCCCAGCGGCGACCCCGATAGAATAGAAAGAAACTCCCCCAGGAGGAAGCATGGCAGTATCGCCGCGCCGGCCCACGACCGTAGTGGACGTGGGAGGCGTGCAGGTCGGAGGCAATCACCCGGTTGTCGTGCAATCGATGACCAACACGGACACGGCCGACGTGGAGGCCACCGCGGAGCAGGTGAAGGCGCTGGCGCGGGCCGGGTCGGAACTGGTGCGCGTCACCGTCAACACGGAGGAGGCCGCTGCGGCGGTGCCGCGGATCGTCGAGAAGCTGGACAAAGACGGAATCCGCGTGCCGGTCATCGGTGATTTTCATTACAACGGGCATCTCCTGCTGAGGAAATTCCCGGAGTGCGCGCGGGCGCTGGCCAAGTACCGCATCAATCCCGGCAACGTGAACATCGGCCGGAAGCACGACGACAATTTCCGGGTGATGATCGAGGCCGCCCTGGAATACGGCCGTCCGGTGCGCATCGGAGTGAACTGGGGATCGCTCGACCAGGCTCTGCTGACGCGGCTGATGGACGAGAATGCGCGACGGGCGCAACCGCGGGACGCGCGGGCGGTGATGCTGGAAGCCATCGTGGTGAGCGCGGTGGAATCGGCCGGGGCGGCGGAGCGCTACGGCCTGCCGGGGGACCGCATCATTCTGAGCGCCAAAGTGAGCGGCGTTCAGGACCTGGTGGAGGTTTACCGGGCGATGGCGGCCCGCTGCCGCTATCCTCTGCACCTGGGCTTGACCGAAGCGGGTCTGGGGACCAAGGGAATCGTGGCCACCACCGCCGCGCTGTCCATCCTGCTGCAGGAGGGCATCGGCGACACCATCCGCGCCTCGCTCACGCCGCTGCCCGGCGGGGACCGCAGCGAGGAGGTCCGGGTCTGCCAGCAGGTTCTGCAATCGCTGGGAATCCGCAACTTCGCGCCGCAGGTGACCGCCTGCCCGGGGTGCGGCCGCACCACCAGCACCTTCTTTCAGGAGATGGCCGGCCAGATCCAGACCTACCTGCTGCGCCAGATGCCGGTATGGCGGAAAGAGCGCCCCGGCGTGGAGAGCCTGAACGTGGCGGTGATGGGCTGCGTGGTGAACGGACCGGGCGAGTCCAAGCACGCCAACATCGGCATCTCCCTGCCGGGGACGTTCGAGGACCCGGTGGCGCCGGTTTACGTGGACGGCCGGCTCCTGCGGACGCTGCGGGGAGAGCGCATCGTGGACGAATTCGTGGAGATTCTGAACGGCTACGTGGAGACGCGCTACGGAAGCCGGTGACGCGGAGGCCACGCTATAATCAAGACGTTCCCGGAGATCACCTCCCGCGGCGCTCCGCCGCCTGGCTGCATCTTGAAAGAATGAAGAAGGATTGCCGATGAGCACAGCAAAACCCCATCTCGCCGAAGTGAGCGCGGTTCCGAATCAGGCGGCCAGCGGCCCGGCCGGTTTCCGGATTTTCAGCCGGATCCTGGACTGGATCACCAGCGAGCGCATGCAACTGATCAACATCACGGACCGGATCAACGAAATCGTGCGCAAGAGCGGGGTCAAGGACGGGCTGGTTCATCTCCAGTCGCTTCACACCACCACCGCGCTTTTCATCAACGAGTGGCAGGACGCCCTGCTGCACGACATCCGCACGGTGCTCGGCGAGATCATCCGCCGCGACGCGGACTGGCGGCACAACAATCCGGCTCATTCCGACTGCGAGCGGCAGAATGCCGATTCGCACCTGCGGGGCATGCTGCTGGGGCAGAGCCTGTGCCTGCAGGTGCGGAATTCGTGCGTGCTTCTGGGCACCTGGCAGAGCATCATCCTGGCTGAACTGGACGGGCCCCGAAGCCGGTCGCTGTCGGTCCAGGTGTCCGGCATCTGAGCTGGACGGCTATGCCCAAACGTTTCACTGTGAAAGAGGCGGAAGGCCTGCTGCCGGACGTCGAGAAGGCCCTGCGCACGGCTCTGGACGTCAAGGCGGAATACCAGGAGTCGGAAGGGGCGCTGCAATCCGTGATCCAGCGGGTCACCCTGGCGGGAGGTGTGCTGCTGGACTCCCGGGCAGCGGCCCAGTTGAAGTCCCGGCGCGACCGCAGCGCGCAGCGCCTCAAGGCCGTCGTGGACAGCATCCAGGAACTGGGCTGCGTGGTCAAGGACCTGGACATCGGGCTGGTGGACTTCCCTACCCTGTTCCGGGGCCGGGAAGTGTACCTGTGCTGGAAGCTGGGTGAGCAGGGGATCACGTACTGGCACGGTGTGGAAGAGGGGTTCGCGGGGCGGAAACCCATCGACCAGGATTTCCTGGACCACCATGAGGGCGATCCCATCCACTGAAGCCTGGTCCGCTCCGCAAGGATTGCGCGAGGCAGTCCACGGGCGCGCAGGAGTTGCGGAGCCGTTCTTCCCCGGACGCGCCGCCAGGAACGAATCTCCAACCACTTAGACCGCAGGAGCCGCGCGGGCATGGGAGTGCGAACTCCGAGGGCGGACAAGGTCCAACCAAGGAGTAAAAAGGACATGAAGGCTCGTTACATTGCATGCCTGGCGCTGGCCGCGGCCGCCGCCTGGGCTCAGGGTCCCCGGGTTCCGCAGGCAGGCGGGCGCGCCGGAACGCGCACACCCGGTGTGGACATGACCCGGCAGACGGTGGTGGAAGGCGTGATTTCCGCCGTCAACATCGCCTACGGGGCGCAGTATCCGTCGATCGAGGTCAACAAGACGCTGATCAAAGTAGCCCAGGTCTGGTACCTGCTGGACAACGATTTCGAACTGAAGCAGGGAGATGCCGTGAAGCTGACGGCGGCGCCGGCCGCGAATCCGGCGGACACGTACCTGCACGCGGTCGAGATCGTCAAGACGGCCAGCAACGCGAAAATCGCGCTGCGGGACGCGGAGGGCTTCCCTTTGTGGGCGGGCGGGAACAGCCAGGGGCGAGGCCCGGCGGGCGGCCCGCGCGCGGGTTCCTGCAATGGCGGCTGCATTGAGGCCGGCTCGGCCGCGACCGCCTCGGGCACGGTGGAACAGGTCGCCATGGGAGCGGGCATCCAACATCCGTCGCTGGTTCTCAAACTGGATGACGGCACGCTGCTGACCGTGCGGATCGGGCCGGAGCGGACCCTGCTGGGGAACGACTTCGAACTGGCCAGGGGCGAGAAGGCAGAGGTGAAGTACGCACAGGCCTCGGGCTGCGATGAACTGGTGGCGCTGGAGATCACCAACGCGGCCGGCGTCAGACTGGTGCTGCGCGGCGAAAACGGTTTCCCGGTCTGGAACTAGGAAATCACGGGGGCAGGCGCCGGCCTGCCCCGTTGTCACCCGGCCCGCGGCGGGTGTATCTTTCCAGCCATGAGACCCCTCCAGCAGATCCTGTGCCCGGTCGATTTCAGCGAGTTCTCCCGAATGGGGCTGCGTTATGCCGGGGCGTTCGCCCGGTGCTCCGGCGCCCGCATCACGGCCTTGTTTGCCGACTCTTTCCTGCCGCCCGTCTACTTCACCCAGAGCCGGGTGGAGGAACTGGAGAAGGAATTCCGCCACTCCCGCCGGGAGGCGCTCAACTATCTGCGCCAGTTCGTCAGCGAGGCCCTCGCTCCGGAGGGCATGGAAGCCGAGGCCAAGGTAGCGGTCTCCCTGCCGGTGGAGGCGGTCCTGCAGGAGGCCAGGGAACTGCCCGCCGACATGATCATCATGGGGACGCACGGGCGCAGCGGCATCAACCGCCTGATGATGGGTTCGGTGACCGAGCAGGTCCTGCGCGCAAGCAGCGTCCCGGTCCTGGCCGTTCGCGGAAAGCGCGATTTCGCCTTACAGAAGATTCTGTGTCCGGTGAACGACACCGCCGCGGCCCGGGCCGCGATGGAATTCTCCTTGCGGCTGGCCCATTGCTTCGGATCCACGGTGACCCTGCTGCATGTGAGAGAAGCGGGCGCCAAGGATACGATCGCCAACCTGTCCGCCTGGATGACCGAAGAGCAGCGGGCAGCCTGCGAGATCCGCATGATCGGGGGCGGTGTGGCCGAAGGGGTGATCGCGACGGCCGAGGAATTGCGCGCGGACATGCTGGTGCTGGGCGCGCGGCACCGCCGCTTCTTCGACAGCACGGTCATCGGGGCCAATACCGCCCGCATGGTGCGTCACGCGCCCTGTCCCGTATTGACCGTGGTCGAACAGAACGGGTGAACCATGAAAGATCAGACGGTGGACCAGCCGGGTCCGGCGAAACGCCGGAACCGGATCTTAAAACTGCTCCTGCTGGTCGTCATCGGAGCCTCGGTGTTAGCCTGGCTGACTGCCATCCAGGCGCGCATGTACAGGAAGGCGCAGGCTTCGCAATCCCAGGTCTCGCGATCCCCGGTCTTTCCCTCGGCCGGCAAGGCCGGAGTATTCTCCGGCGAGATCGTCCTCGCGGAATGCCGCAAACTGGACTACCCCGCCCCGCTCGACCACTACCGCTTCTTTCGATACGTGACCGACTACAGCTATGGGGAGGCGCTGCCCAGCCAGACGGTGGTCACGGGATCCGCGCGGTTCGCAACCAGGAGCTATCTGAAGCGATCAGTCGAGACTCAGGAGGCGCCGCACCGCAGTTGGCGCTTCTTCGTGCTGTTTCTGTATGTTCCGCTGTTCGGCTTGGCGGCGATCCTGCTTTTTGGTTTTGTGGGCTTGTGTTTCAGACCGTCCAGCGGAGGTTTTTGCGCGGGCGTGGTCCTGGTGGTGGTGTGCGGGTTGCTGGTTCTGTTCCTGGGATATGTGTCCGGGTCCGAATTCGTGGTGGACAACGCCACGGATACCGGGGTTCAGGTGCGTATCAACGGTTCGGCGGCCGCCACGCTGCCCGCTCATAGGTTCTACCCCACGCGAATCAGCAGCGGCGACGTGAAGGTGGAGGTCCTCGAAAACGGCCGTTTGCTGGAGTCCGCCCGGTTGGAGTTGGATGGGAGCAAGTGGAACGGCTTCGTCCGGGCGCTGGTGGGCCGGGGCGCCTTTCTCTATAACATCGCCGCGGCCAATGCGTACGAGCGCACGGCCGCGGGTTACATGGCATCACGGTGATCCAAACCGGCACAAAAGGCGCCAGGGGCGGAGCCTTCTCCACGCCAGTGATTCTTTACTGGGCGGCGGCCCGGCTGGTCTTTCGGTAGACGGGGGGCGCGCCGGAGGATATGGCGGCGTTGATGGTGATGGTGCTGCCAGCGGTGACCTGAACGGTCCGCTGCCACACCTGCGCTCCGCCGCGGACCGTCACCTGGTAAGCGCCCGCCGGCAACCGCAGGGTGGTCGGCGTGCTGCCCACGAACGCTCCGTTGACCTCGATCTCGGCGCCGGGCTCGGGAGACGTGATGGTAATGCTCGCACTGCCGCCGGGCTGCGCGGCCGGTGAAGCGGCCTGGGAAGGCGCGGGTTGCGAGGCCATGCGCAGCGCCGGAGCGGAGGGGACAGGAGCAGCAGGCGCGGCCGGGGGAGCCAGGGTGGCAGGCGAACCGGCCGAAGCGGTCCGCAAGGTGTAGTCGGCGTCCGTGAACACGTCGAAGGCGACACCGCGGTTGATGGTTACGTCCTTGCCTTTCATCAACAGCATGAAGGGAGCAGCGGGAAAGAAGGCGACGGCTACGCCGGCGGTGACGATTCCGGTGCGGGTGGCATGGCTCTGGCCGCTCTTCCTGGTCATGGTGTAGCGCAGCGGGATCCACTCGCCGTCCGCCGCACGCACGCGGTCCACGGAAAAGTCCAGCTTGCCGGCCCGTCCCATGCGCCGCTTCGCCTGCGCCATGGTGATGGTGCCGCTCACGTGGCTGCCCTGCGGAATGGCGATCACGCCGCCCGCTCGAATGTCCTCGGTAACGGAAAGCTCCACCGCCTGCCCTTCCTCGGCGGTTGCCGAACTGATGGTCTGGTCGAGACGCACCCGGATCCTGGTGCCGTCGGGAATCGTGGCCTGCCCGTGGGCAACCGCCGTCAACATGACTGCCAGAACGCTGCGCTTCATCTTTATCCTCAGTGCTGCCCTTTCACCGGGTAACGCGCAATCGCCGCGGAAAGAGGCTCATTCGCGGCGTACGTTCTCGACGTGCCGCAGCGGCGGGAACGGGTCGAATCCGGGCTTCAGCGGATCAGCGTGATCTTGCGCAACTGCATGGGGGCGGAGCGGTCGTCGCCGGGAAGATCGAAGCTGATGTGATCGGTTTGAGGAGTCACCACCAGTTTGCCGGTCAGCTTGCGCGTGACGAACTTGCCGCCGGTGGGCTCGACCAGATCTTCAAGCACGCTCTCCGGAGGCGCTCCCCGGCGCTCGGACGCCAGGCGGAACCTGCTGCCCGCCGCCCGGTCCGGGCAGGCGTAGGTGATCTCGACTTCGTACTCGCCGTCCAGGCTCTTGTAGGGATACCACCACAGCGCGTTGGATTCCTGCTCGAAGCGGCGGAAGCGGGTGGCGCTTTGGGTAGCCCAATCGTAGCGGATCTCCTCCCCGCGCAGGCGGGCGACCCAGGCGTACAGGTCGAGCCGCCCGGGGAGCTGGCCGGCGCGGCAGGCGGCGGAGACCTTGGGCTCCGTGCCGGCGATCTCCAGGGCCAGCACGGTGTCGTACGGATCGACCGGCCGGGCGGGCAGTTCGAACTCCAGCACCGCACCGTTCTGCCGGAAGGGCACGGCCGCCCCGTTGGCGAGGAAGTAGGCCTTGTTCACCTGGCTTTCCAGGCCCTCAAAGCGCAGCTTCGTTCCCGGCCAGTTCAGGATGTGCAGATAGAGCTTGCCCGGCTTCACCGTCGCCCGCCAGGTGATGTCGGGGAGATAGAACGGGCTGGGAGAGGTTCCGTAGATCGACTCGCCGTTGACCTTCAGCCACTCGCCCATGATGCGCAGGATCTTCCGGCTGCCCTCCGGAATGACACCCTCCGCGGTGGGCCCGACGTTCAGCAGGTAATTGCCGCCCTTGCTGACGATGTCCGCCAGCTTGCCGATAAGATCGCGCGGGTCCTTCCAGTTCCGGTCGTTCTTCTTGTAGCCCCAGGTATCGTTGAGAGTGGCCGGCACTTCCCACTTGCCCTCCTTCGTGTAGACCTGGATGGGGATGGCGTTGTCGCCGGTCTGCACGTAATCGTGCCGGTTGTGGCCGATGCGGCTGTTGATCAGGCAGGATGGCTGCAGGCTCTTGACCATGCCGCGCAGCTCGTCGACCTGCTGTTCGGAGAGCATGCCCGGGGTGTCGAACCAGATCAGGGCCAAGGTTCCGTAGTTGCCGAGAATCTCCTTGACCTGGGGGAACACCTTGCCTTCGAGGTAGGGCCGCGGGTCGCGCTGCTCGGGGAAATCCCAGGTATTGCCGCGGCCTCCGGCTTCATGCCAGTCCTGGTCCTGCGAGTAGTAGAAGCCGAAGCCGACGCCGCGCTTCGCGCAAGCCGCGGACAGGTCCTTCATGGGGTCTCTGGCGAAAGGCGTGGCGTCCACGATGTTGTACTTCGAGGCCTGGGACTTGAACATGGCGAAGCCGTCGTGGTGCTTGGAGGTAATCACCATGTACTTCATGCCGGCGTCGGCGGCCAGCTGGGCCCACTCGTCGCCGCTGAATTTCACCGGGTTGAACCTGCGCGCCAGCTGCTCGTACTCGGCCACGGGTATCTTCTCGCGGAACATGATCCACTCGCCGATGCCGCGCACGTACTTCCCTTTCCATTCCCCGGCCGGGATGGCGTAGAGACCCCAGTGAATGAACATGCCGAACTTCATCTGGTCGAACTGCCGCAGGGCCTGGGCGGTGGCCGCGGCGGAGGGATCCGGGGCGGGCGCGGGCGGGCGGGTCCCGCCACAGGAGGCCAGCAGCACCGCGACGGGAACAAGACAAAACGAGCTGCGGATTTTCATGTCGGCAAATCTCCGGAGATTCAGCTTATCATTGCAGACTGGAAAGGACATTCATGAAGCGAAGGCACTTCTTCCAGACAGCGGCGGGCGCCGGGGCCGGGATCCGCGAGCCGGCGCGCGAGATCCCGGTAGTGGAGGAAGACGATGTGATCGTGTGCGGCGGAGGCCCGGCGGGTTCGGTGGCGGCGATCGCGGCGGCGCGCGCCGGGGCGCGAACCCGGCTGATCGAATCGCAGGGCGTCATCGGCGGCGTTTGGACGGCCGGACTGCTGACGGAGTTCTCCGACACCCGCAACAAGAAGGGCATCGTCCGTGAAGTGCTGGCCGAACTGGAAAAGAGGGGTGGATTCGCGGCGGGGGACTACGGCACGTTCGACCCGGAGATCATGAAGCACGTGCTGGAGCGCATGTGCCGGGAGGCGGGAGTGAAGGTCCGTCTGCACACGCTGGTGGCGGGAGCGGCGAAGGACTCGGGCAACCGCCTGACCCACGCTGTCACCGAATCGAAGAGCGGCAGAGAGGCCTGGGCGGCGAAATGCTTCATCGACGCCTCGGGAGACGGCGACCTGGCGGCCCGGGCGGGCTGCGGCTTCGATTTCGGGCACCCGGAGACAAGGGAGTTCCAGCCCTTCTCCATGCGCTGCGTGGTGGGCGGCATCGCCAGCATGGAGGGGCCGGTTTTCACCGATCACGGCCAGCAGCCCTCGACTCTTTGGAAGGAGATCGCGCGGGGCGGCGTCGGGCCCTCCTACCTGAAATCGAATTTCTTCGTGATCCGCCCCGGCGTTGCGGGCCTGATGGCCAACCACGCGTACGGGTTCGTTCCCTTCGATGCCGAGGCGGTAACACGAGCCACGCTGGAGGCCCGCGAAGAGTTGCACCGGATCGTGGCCGCGCTGCGCTCGCTGGGCGGGAACTGGAAGGATATCTGGCTGGCGGCCACCGGCGAGATGATCGGCATGCGAGAGAGCCGCAGGATTCACGGGCTGTACACGGTGACGGTGGAGGACGCCACTCGCGGCGCGCGCTTCGAGGATGCGGTCTGCCGGGCCACGTACTCCATCGACATCCATTCCGGCAATCCCAAACGGACCACGGGCATCGTGAGGCACGGCCTGCGCGTCAAGCCGTTTGACATCCCCCTGCGCAGCCTGATCGCCAGGGACGTCCGGGGGCTGATGATGGCGGGCCGCTGCATCAGCGGCGACCACTACGCCCACGGCAGCTACCGGATCTCGGGCAACGCCGCCGCAACGGGCGAAGCGGCGGGCCGCACGGCGGCGCTGGCGGCGCGCACCCGGCGGCTGCCGCACGAAGTAAAGTTTCAGGAACTGGGCCTGCCGGCTGCCGGAGAGCCGGCGTAACGGGAGCGGCGGCCATGGCCGGCAACCGGCTTGCAGCGCTGCTGTTGATTCCCGCGGTTTCGCTTTGCGCCGCCCCGCGCGAAGGGGTTCTGCGCGTCGACCTCGACGGAGCCGTCCAGCGGGATTTCTTGGGGGTCAACGGCGTCTACCACGGTTTCGCGTTCATGCCCGAGCAGGCGGCGCGCGGCATGACGGAGGCGGACCGGGTGCGGGAATTCGACCGCGTGCGGCGCATGGGCTTGCACATCGCACGAACCTGGTACCGGCCCGACTGGGCCTACGGCGCGTCCTTCGCGCGCCCGTTCGACTGGGAGTCACAGAAGATGCGGGCGTTCTACCAATGGCTGGCGGCCATGAAGGAGGCCGGAGTCGACGTGGCGCTGCAAGCCGCCTGGTGGTTTCCGCGCGACATGCACCACGGCTTCGACTCCCCGCGGCCGGAGCGCGATCTGCCCCGCTACGCGGAATGGGTCAGCGAGTCTTTGCATCAGCTGATCGAGGTGCGGGGGTTTGCGAACATACGCTACCTGGTGCTGTTTACCGAGCCCACGCAGTCGAAGGCGGGGCCGCTGCCCTGGGGCGAGACGCTCTGGCAGTACTGCGCGAGGACGGTCAAGGCGGTCCATCACCGCCTGGCGGCCGACGGCCGGCGGCAACTGGTGAAACTGATCGCCCCGAACAACGGCGCCGACGCCCGCAATCTGAAAGAGGCCGTAGCGGACCTGAACGGCGTCATCGACATCTACTCGGGGCACACCTACAACAAGGCCGGCTACGAAGGCTGGCTGAGTTTTTCGCGCGGGATGTCGGATGTGGTGGCCGGGACGGGCAAGCCGCTCTGGCTGGACGAGTACGGCAGGAGCGACGAAGCATACCGGGCCACGGGCGATTACGGAACGCACATCGCGGAAATCGTGGCGGCTTCGATGAACGCGGGGCACCAGACGTCGATGATCTGGCTGCTGTTCGATCAGCTCTACGTGGCGCCGCTGGATCGTGCCGGGCCGCGGGACAGCTTCCACGACGGGGTGCACCGCTGGGGTACCTGCAAGTGGCCGGGCGACACGATCGCGGAGCCCCGGCTGCCGTACCCGTCGTGGTACGCGCTCAGCCTGCTCTCCCGCCGCCTGGGCGGGCGGGCCGGCACGCACACACTGAAAACGGAAGGCGGATCGGGATTGGCGGCGGCGGCCACGCGCTCCGGCGAGGATGTGTCGGTGCTGGTGATCAACACGGCGCCGGAGAGGCGGCGCTTTCGCGTTGCGCTCTCCGCACCGCTGAAGCGCCCCATGCACCGCTATCTGTACGACCCGGTTCAGATCCAACCGGCGGAAGACGCCAGGCTGATTCCGCGGGACAGGAGAATCGGGAAGCCGGGCTCGGGATGGAAAGACGAATTGCCCGGCCGCGGCTTCGCCGTTTACTAGACGCGCCCTTGAAGATCCCGCTTGCCCCGGTTGGAACCGGAAACGGGAAGGCCGCGCATGCCGGGCCTGCGGTTCAGCGCCGCGCGTAGCTGTCGAACACGGTGATTACCGGCAGAACGTTCTTGTTCCCGTCGAAGAAACCGCGCCGCTCCAGCGGGCCGTCGACCGCCGGTTCCCACCAGAAGATTCCCTTGCAGCGCCCGTTGGGAACACCCAGCGCGATGCGGGCCACCTCCTCCAGAAACCGGCGCTGTCCCTCGGGGGTCTCCGGGAACGGTCCGGGCACCCCTTTTCGGGCATACTCGGCCGGACGGCAGTTATAGGCGACTTCGACAAGGATGATGTCCTTGTCATAGCTGGCTGCCATGAAGTCGAGGTTCTCCCGGAGATCGAGCAGGCTGCCGTGCCACCAGGGATAGTAAGACTGGCCGATCACATCGTAGGGCACCTGGAATTCGGCCAGCCTGTCCAGGAAGGCCTTGGTCTTCACACGGTCGCCGCCTTTGGCGATGTGGATCATGATCCGGGGTCTGGGGCCTGCGCCGCGGCCCGCTTCGACGCCCTGGATGCCGGCCTTCAGCAGGTCGGTGAATTGCGGCCAGTTCTGAGGCAGCTTTCCGTCCGGCCACACGATGCCGTTGTCCACTTCGTTGCCGATCTGGACCATGTCGGGCAGCACGCCGGCCTCGCGAAAGGCGGCGATCGTCCGGGCGGTGTAGTCGCGCAACGCGGCCACGATCTCGGGGTGGGACATGCCTTCCCAGGCCTTGGGAACCGGCTGGTGCGCGGGGTCGGCCCAGGTGTCGGAGTAGTGGAAATCGAGCAGGAACCTGTAGCCGAGTTGCCTGGCGTCGCGGGCCAGCGCGAGAGTGTAATCGAGGCTGTTGGGCAGCCTGGTGGGCGTATGGAAGATGCGCAGGCGGATCCAGTTGTAGCCGTGGTCGCGGAAGATCCGGAGACCCGGCCTGGGCTCTCCATCTTCCTTGAAAGCGATGCCCCGGCTCTCTACATCCCTCAGGAACGAAAGGTCCGCGCCGATAGCGAAGGTGTCCGGGTCCGCGGCCAGAGCGGTTCCAGCGCAAAGCAGAATCAGGGGTACAACCGGGCGCCGCATGGAGAGTCCTCTCCCGTTCAGTCTGACACAGGCCGGACATGGCGGAGCACGGCCGACCAGCCGAGCGGATCCGGCTCGAAAGTGACGGCGGCGTCCACACGCGCGCCGGGCGGAAGCGAAGGGGCTTCGCCGGCCAGGTTCCAGGCTTTAAGCGTCAAAGTGCGGGACTGCTGGCGCAGGGTGAGGCGGAGGTGCTTCTCCTTCCAGACCGCGGCCGGGCCGGCGACCTCGGCACCTTTCAGGGCGAAAAGCGGGGTTGGATTCCCGCAGCCGAAAGGCGCGAGCGCCAGGACCTCGGCGACCGACTGTTCGTTGACCTCCCGCAGATCCAGCAGGGCGTCAGGGGCGATCTGGGGGTGGAAGTCCTCGGGGGTCAGGAACGTCGCGGCCCTCTCATTGAGCCGGTTGCGGAACTCGTCCACGCGCCCGGCGGGCAAGGTCAGGCCGACGGCGTGCCGGTGGCCGCCGAAACGCAGGAACAGGTCCTGGATGGCCTCCAGCGCCTCCAGCAGATGAAAGCCCGAGATGCTGCGGCCGGAACCCTGGGCGAGGCCCGATTCGGCGTCGCAACTGAGAACGATGGCGGGCCGGTGGAAGCGCTCCACCAGGCGGTTGGCCACGATGCCCAGGACGCCGCGGTGCCAGTCCCGGCCGGCGAAGACCAGGGCGGCCTGCCCGTCGGTGACCGGGGCTTCCTCGCACTGCTGCAAGATCGAGCGCACGATGGCGGCCTCGGTCTCCTGGCGTTCGGCGTTCCACTCGTGCAGCCGCGCGGCCAGCGTTCGGGCCCGGGCGGGATCGGCAGTCAGGAACAACTCGATGACGTCGTCCGCGGTGGCCATGCGGCCGGCGGCGTTGAGTCGCGGCGCGATGCGAAACGCCACCTGCCCGGCGGAGGGCGCGCTGCCTTCGGCGAAGCCGGCCACGTCCAGCAGGGCGCGCAGGCCGGGATTGCGCACCGAGCGCAGTCCCTCCAGCCCGTGCTTGACGATGACCCGGTTCTCTCCGGTCAGCGGCACTACATCGGCGACGGTAGCGATGGCCACCAGCTTCAGGAACGACTCCAGGGTCATGCGGAGCCGCGCTGCCGGCCGCCCGGACGTAGCCAGGACGGCCTGTGCCAGCTTGAGGGCCACGCCGGCGCCGCAGAGGTTCTTCTCGGGATAGGGGCAGCCTGGCTGGTTAGGGTTGATGACGGCGCAGGCGGGGGGCAGTTCGGCCTCAGGCAGGTGATGATCGGTGATGACGGCGTCGATGCCCGAGGCCGCGGCACAGCGGACCGCCTCCCCGGCGCGGATGCCGGTGTCCACGCTGATGATGAGGGAAGCCCCCAGCGCGGCCGCCTGTCCGGCCACTTCCGGCCGCATCCCGTAGCCGTCCCGAAGACGGTCGGGCACGTGAAAGCAGCACCGGCCTCCGGCCATCTCGATGGCTTTCTTCAGAATGACCACGGAGGCGGCGCCGTCCACGTCATAGTCGCCGTAGATGAGGATCCGCTCGCCGGCGTCGACGGCGCGCCGGACGCGAGCCACGGCTTCGCGCATGCCCTTCAGCAGCAGCGGGTCGTACAAGTCGTCCAGGGAGGGGTGCAGGAAACGGCGGGCTTCCAGGGGGTCGCGGAAGCCGCGGGCGCGCAGGACCCTGGCGGCGGGCAGTTGAACGGCGAGGGCCCGGGCCAGTTCCTCCGCTTCGCGCCCATTCGTATCAGGAAAATGCCAGCGAGCGCTCAATTGTTGGAGTACAACCCCCCGAGCGAATCGTCGTCGTCTTCCAGGTCGGGCAGACGCGACTCGATCTCCTGCGCGGTTTCCAGAAACTCGTCGAACCAGTCGGCCCGGATTTCAAAGAGGCAGAAGCGGGAATTGTAATCGAATGCCAGGCGCAGGGCGCAGGTGCGGCCCTCGAAGACGCGCATGTCGCGCAGGCGGCGCTCCAGGTTGCGGCTCTCTTCGGGCGTGAAATCGCACTCCTCGAGCTCATCCAGGGCGTCGTCGATCTCCCCGGATTCAAATTCCCGCTGGGAGAAAACCACCAGCTTCACGCCGAGCTGCGCGGCGACCCGCAGGTAGGCGCGGAAGTCGGGGCTGGCTTCCGTATCCCAGTAGAGGGAGGGATTGTCCTCGATGTTACGCGGGTGACCGCGGAAAATGGCGAAGCCTTCTTTGTCGAGATACTCCAATATCTCGCGCTTGAGTGTGTCCAGGCTGGTGTACACCGTTAAGTTTCCTCAGAAAACTACTGGCTGGGCGCTCCCCCGCAGCCGCCCTGAGACCCTTGGGGCGCGGATCGCCCGCGGCGCCGCCGCTCCCTGCGGCGGCAACCCGGCAGGCGCCTTGCTGCCGTTTCCCGGCCGCGATCAAAGGAAGCGGTCTCTCATCCCGTCAATCCGGCGCCGCCGGAGGCTCCGCTGCGCGGGGACCCTTTCCGGAGCCGCGGCCCGGTTCAGCGCTGCGCCAGTACCAGAATGTCGTGCCGGTCCGCCAGCTCGCGTGCCGCGGGTGTCACGATGGTCTTCGGCCCGATGTAAATCTTGCGCGAGGCCTGCATGGCCGCCCGCACGTCATTCTCACACACGAAGTCCACGATCACGACCTCCGGGGCGGGCGGCTCGATCCTTCCTTCGGCTGCTGCTTTCTGCTCCACCGGAGCAGGACGCCCTATGGCGCCGCCGCTACAACTGGGACACGACTCGGCGGAGGCCGGAACCGGCCGGGGCGGCGCGGCCGAGCGGCGGGCGGCAAGAAAACGGTCCACGATCTCGGCGGTGGCGCCGGAAACCGCGGCAGTGCCGGGCGGCGGCGGGGCAATGCCCCGGCTGGCCAGGTACCGGTCCACGGCGGCTCCGACGGCGTCCGCCTCCTTCGCGGCAAGGCCGGCGGGCGCGGCGGCGGCCCTGGGCTCGTAGGGCGGGACCACCAGGGTCTCTTCCGCTCTGCGCACCGCATAGGCCAGGCGCTTGATGTTGATCAGATGCTGCGGGCCGACGTTGTCGCCCGTGATATTGCCCGCCATGGCGCCGCAACCCAGGGTCATGGAAGGCCACAGGTTGGTGGTTACGCCGGTAGAGCCTTGCGGCGAGGGCGTGTTCACCATGACGCGCATGGCCGGCATGCGCAGGCCGAATTCGCGGATGCGTGCGTCGTCGTTCGAAAAAATCACGCACGTGTGGCCGCGCCCGCCGAAATTCAGCACCCGCTCGCAGACTTCACAGCCCGCGCGAAAGTCCTTTACGAAGTAGAGGGCCAGCACCGGAGACAGCTTCTCGGCCGAAAGCGGTTCCTGCCGGCCGACTTCCCGGATCTCGGCGACCATGATGGGGGCGTCGGGCGCAATCTCGAAACCGGCCATGCCGGCGATCTTTCCGGGCGCCTGCCCGACGCACTTGGGGTTGATAGTGCCGCGCGGAGTCATGAGCAGTCTTCGCAGCGCATCCTTCTGCGCTTCGTCGCAGAAGTGAACCCGCCGGGCGCGCAGTTCGGCCAACACCTGGTCGCGCAGGACCTCCTCCACCACCAGGGACTGCTCGCTGGAGCACACCGTGCCGTAGTCGAACGCCTTGCCCGCCACCACCATGGCCACGGCTTCCTTCACGTCGGCGGTACGTTCCAACAGCACCGGCACGTTGCCGGGACCGACGCCGAAAGCGGGCTTGCCGCTGGAGTAGGCGGCGCGCACGATGCCGGCCCCGCCGGTGGAGAGGATGACACCGGTGCGGTCGTGCTTCATGAGGGCGCTGGTCCCCTCCAGCGAGGGGGTTTCCATACACTGGATCACGTTCTCCGGCGCGCCCGCCTCGCGAGCCGCGCGGTAGAGCAGGTCCGCCGTGTGGCTGGTGCAGCGCCTGGCATTGGGGTGCGGGCTGATCACGATAGTGTTGCCCGCCTTGAGAGAAATCAGAATCTTGAAGATGGCCGTGGAGGTGGGATTGGTGACGGGAAGCACGGCGGCCACCACGCCCATGGGAACGCCGATCTCGACCACGCGTTCGTCAGGCAGCTCCCGCAGCACGCCGAGCGTCTTCATGCCGCGCATCTTGCCCGGCAGGTAGTCGGCGCACAGCATGTTCTTGGCGATCTTGTCCTTGACGTTGCCGTAGCCGGTCTCCTCCACCGCCATCTCGGCAAGAGCGACGGCATGGGCGCGTCCGGCCGCGGCCATGCGCTCGACAATTTCGTCTACCTGCTGCTGGGAAAAATCGCGGTACACCTGGAAGGCGGCGTAGGCTCTTTCGACCTTGGTGCGAACCTCCTGGACCGAAAGCAGATCGGTATCGGTGAGCATCGAGGCGCGATCCCCCTACGGCTTTTGCGTTTTGGCGCCGCCTGGAAGGACCCGTTCGACTTCCTCGTGAGGCCGGGGGATGACATGCACGGCCACCAGTTCACCGACCCGGCGCGCAGCCGCCGCCCCGGCGTCCGTGGCCGCCTTGACCGCGCCGACATCGCCGCGGACCGTGATGGCCACATAGCCCGCGCCGACAAATTCCTTTCCCGTCAGGACCACGTTGGCCGTCTTGACCATCGCGTCGGCGGCTTCGATGGCGGCGACCAAACCCTTGGTTTCGATAAGGCCCAAGGCCTCCATAGTTCCTCCCGAATGCGGTTAAGCACCTAACGTACCACATGGTGCGGGGCTTCACAATCGGAAGCCGTTGTGCGACGCGGCGCGACCGCTCCGTTCAGCGCTCCCGGAAACGGCCAGGCGGCGTACGGCATTCTAGATGCCGACGGCGCGCCTACCGGCTTCGGTAAGGCGGTGCACACTCCAGGCCGGCTCCCAGACATGTTCCAGCAGCACCTCGCTCACCCCGGGCAGCTTCAACAAACGCTGGCGGATGGGGTTGCCGAGGAAGCGGTACCGGGGGCGCCCGCGGTGCGGCATGGTCATGACAATGTGGACCAGGCCGCCGCGCACCCGCACGTCGTAGATATAACCCATGTCGACCACGTTGGCGTCGATGGTGTAAAGCTGGTCGTCCTTGCATTCGCGCAGAGCGCTCCAGAGGGCGGCCTTGGGAATCGGACTGTCCCCCGCCTCGCCCGGGCGGGCCAGGGTCCCGGACACTTCCGCCGCCTTCAGCCCGCGAGCCAGGCTGCCTCCGCCAGGGACCAGGGGGTTGAGCAGCCGGTGCCGGACGCCTTCCACGAACTCCGGCCCTCCCTGCACGGGAAACGGCGCCAGCAGATAGGCGTTCTTCTGGCGCAGCACAGCGCCCGTGGACAGCGTCGGGTTGCCGCTGGCCGCCCAGCGGCTCCAGATCTGGCCGAACTTCAGGTAGTTGAGGTCCGGCGTGCCGCTATGCTTCAGCCCGTCAAAGCGCTCCGCTTCGTGAACCAGGTGCAGGCCGATAAAGGCATTGCGGTTCTCGCGGTGGAAGAAGCCGACCGCCCAGAGATTGTCTCGCTGGGCCGGCTCGACCGGCCCGATGTGCAGTTTGCCGTCGGCAGCCATCCAGACCGGGTCGGTGAAGGAGAAGCCGGAGAGCACCCACTCGTCGTCACGCAGGTAAGTAATCTCAAGGTCCTTGATCACCTCCATGGTCCCCTGCTTGACGAAATAGGGCACGCCCGCGAAGAACTGGTACTCGACCATCATGTGTATGCGGCTGGGGGTGAACAGGGGATGAACGGTGGAGTGCGGGAATCCCCAGCGGCGGATCTTGACACACACGGGGCCGCGGACCACCTCGTAGTTGGGGCAGTCCGCCCAGTTGGTCACCCTGAGTTTCTGGAAGTTATTCGAAGTGACGTAATCGTGGGCCCAGTCGATGCCCGGCGGCTCCCCGTGGCCCTCCCCCGAGCAGTGCAGGACCAGGCCGCCATGGCGGTATTCCAGGCGCTCCAACTGGCCCATCTGGCGGGAGAGCGAAGCCCGGAAATATTCGTTCTGGATGTCGAGGCCATAACCTTCGCCGCTCACCTGAAGGTCGGTCGGATAGCCGGTCAGCTCGGCGTCGGGATTTCCGTAGAACACCAGGTAGTGAGTGCGGACGTGGGCCGGGGATGCGGCGCGAAAGGCGAGGCGGCAGAAGCGCTCGCCGCCTTGCTGCGCCTCCTGCGATACCTGGCAGGGAATCTCCCGCAACTGGCCGGCCGCTTCGTCCATCCACGCCAGACGGATCTCGCGGAAGGGCGCCGCGATCCGGCCGGCGGGAAAACTCAGCAGGCATTCGACCGGTTCGCCCGAGCGCGCCAGGCCAACCGTTTCGTCGAGCGTCAGGACCTTGTAGAACTCCCAGCCGCGCGCCCAGCGCCGCCACGGGGCGGGCAGTTCGTCTACCCGCCCGAAAGCCTCCGCCGGCATGACCGGCGGACCGGGCTCGGCCTGCAGGCGCGCCAGGCCGGCGGTGTCCTTGAGGGATTCCGCCAGTGACTGTATCAGTTCGAAATTCCGGTTCCTGAGGGCGGCCTCCAGAAGGCGGAGTTTCTCCTCCATGCCGTCGGTGCGGTGCGCGTACTGGGTTTCCTTCATGGCGGTCTTCGACGCCACAAGCGTAGCACCGACCCGCGCCGGGAAGAAACCGGCTCCATCACCACATAGCGCAGGCCCTCGTGCTCGCCTGGCATGCTGCGGCGCCGATGCCGTCCGGGGTTCGCTCAGCAGTTGTTCCCGGGGGCCGCGCCAGCCGCGGGGCAACTTGACCGCGGCTTCGCGGCGGTGGAGAAGGTCTCCGGCCAGGCACACGACTCCCATGCCGCCTTCACCGGGTTTCCCGGTGACGCGGTAGGGCGAGAAGGCGCGCCCAGCCTGATGCAGGAAATTCCTCCGGAACCGCGGTGTGCAGCCATGACGGCTGGCGGGGAGACGGTAAGTCAAGTATCCATGAGATGTTTTGGACTCCATTTCGGGATGGTGAGATAGAATAGCTACCCATGTCCGTGGATATCTGGATCGGCTTCACCCTCATCCTGCTGGCCGCCGTCGCGGTGGGCAACTGCATGCTCCCCATGAAGTACACGCGGGTGTGGAAATGGGAAAACACCTGGCTGGTGTTCAGCCTGGTTTCCCTGGTGGCGATTCCCTGGGCCATGGCCGCGGCGGCGATCCCCGATCCGGCGGCCATCTACGCGCAGGCGAGCGGGCGCGACCTGGCGGTGCCCTTCCTGTTCGGCGCCGGCTGGGGAGTGGCGCAGGTGCTGTTCGGGCTTTCGATCGTGCGGTTGGGCATGGCGCTCGGCTACGCGATCATCATCGGGCTGGGCGCGATGCTGGGAACCCTGGTCCCGCTGGTAGCCCAGCGCCCGGAGATCCTGGGCACGGGCAAGGGAGCCCTGATCTTCACCGCCATCGCCGTCATGATTGCCGGGATCGCGATCTGCAGTTGGGCCGGACGGCAAAGGGAGAAAAGCGGGAGAAGCGCGGGGGTCGTTCCGGGCGGCAGTTACAGGGCCGGCGTCCTGCTCGCGGTGGTGTGCGGCGTCATGGCGCCCATGGTCAATTTTTCGCTGGCCTTCGGACAGGGCCTGGCGGACGGGGCCATGCGCCAGGGAGTGTCGGCCGCCAACGCGTCGTATGCGGTGTGGCCGGTCGGGCTGGCCGGAGGGTTGGTGGCGAACCTGGTCTACAGCGTCTACCTCTTAACGCGGAACGGGACCTGGGGTCATTTCCGCAGGCTGCGGCCGGACGTTTTTCTGGCGGTACTGATGGGGTGCCTCTGGATGGGGTCAGTGGGCATCTATGGGATGGCCGCCGGGTTCCTGGGCGCGCTCGGCACATCGGTGGGATGGGGGATCTACCAGATCCTCATGATCCTGGCAGCGAATCTTTCGGGCCTGCTGACCGGAGAGTGGAAGGGTGCGGGAGGCAGGCCGCTGGGAGCCCTTTGGACCGGCCTGGGCTTGCTGGCGGGCGCCGTCGTGTTGATGGCGCTGGTCAATCGTTGACCGGCGGCCGTCCCCGGGAGACAGGGACCGGATTGTCCTTTGATTCCGGTACTGGAACGTAAGTTGGAGGAAGCCGGGCGAGACCGGCGGAACTCACCTAACCCGTAGGAAATATTACCGCCAAGCCGGCCGGGCGCTTGGAGGTACCCGGTGGCCGTGATAAGATGCAGGAGACCGCGCAGGCAAGGCAGGCCGCTCCGTCCACTATGTACAAAGCTTTTTTCGGCCTCAAAGAGAACCCGTTCAACCTCAGCCCCGACCCGGCGTTCCTGTACCGGAGCGCGCAGCACGAAGAAGCCCTGGCGAACCTGATCTACGGCGTCCAAAGCCGCAAAGGGTTCATCGTCCTGACCGGCGAGGTGGGGACCGGCAAGACCACCATGCTCGAATGCCTGCGTGATTTCCTGACCGCCCAACAGGTCGTCTTCGCCTATCTGTTCAACTCGCGGCTGACCGTAGAGCAGTTCTTCGAGATGATCGCCTACGACCTGGATTTGCGATGCAACCGCGAATCCAAGACGGAAGTCCTGTTCGCGTTGAACCACATGCTGCTGCAGCGCGCCAACCAGGGCCGCGGCTCGGTGCTGATCGTGGACGAGGCGCACAACCTGGATTGGAATGTGCTGGAAGAGATCCGGCTGCTGGGCAACCTCGAAAACCGCAGGGGCAAGCTGCTGCAGATCGTGCTGGCCGGCCAGCCGGAACTGGACCGCAAGCTGGACGCTCCGGAGTTCCGCCAGTTGAAGCAGAGGATCGCCCTGCGCTGCACTTTGCAGCCGCTTCAGGAGCACGAGACGGTCGAGTACATCACCACCCGCCTGGCTCGCGCGGGCATGCTGGAGCAGACGGTTTTCCCCCCCGAGTTACTGGCCGAGGTTCACTACCGGACCCAAGGCATTCCGCGGTTGATCAACGCCGTCTGCGATAACCTGCTGCTGACGGCCTTCGCCATGGAGAGTAAGTCGGCGACCATGGAGATGCTGGACGAGGTAACCGCGGACATGCGGCTGGAGTGGCCCGGCAAACGACCGTACCGCTCGCACACCGGGTATTCGGGTGAGCCCTTGAAGGAGAGGCCTTACTACTCAAGAGGGGATTAGTGGGGCGCGCAAGGGGGGATTGGGGGGGCCCCACATGCGGGCGTGGGATACCGCTTGAACAGCCGATGGGTATCATCTAGTAGTACTAATACTTCTCTCTGGAGCCCCTCTTTTAACCCGAATCAACCACCCTTTTTTCACAGGTGCCCGGTACTGTTGATGGGCTACACTGCGGTTGAACACGTACACACTAAACTTTTGGCACGGATACGACGTTATCCCAGTGGATGTGTTTGCTCAGCCCCCTCTTCGAAACTGGCCGGGTGGCAGACAGGGTGCCATTTCCAAGGGAGATTACTTGTGATGACTAAGCTCGTCGAGAATACTCGTTTCCAGATCGTTGTGTGCTTGCTGTTCACGCTTGCCCTTGCGCTGATCAGCGTTACCGGACATGTGATCCCGGCGTTCGGCATCGCCGGATCGATTTGTTCCGGAGATAGCTGGGAGGTGGCCGTTGCCCCCGCTCTCCCGTCCGCCGTCGCGGAAACGGCGATCGGCCCGACTTTCCCGCCCGATCCCTGGGAGGTTGCCATCGGCCCAACGTTCCCGCCCGATCCCTGGGAGATCGCTATCGGCCCCACCTTCCCGCCCGATCCCTGGGAGATCGCTATCGGCCCCACCTTCCCGCCCGATCCCTGGGAGGTTGCCATCGGCCCAACGTTCCCGCCC
>JADZAF010000113.1 GCA_020852755.1 Bryobacterales bacterium | reverse complement strand
TACTGCATCCCCCACTCACAGGACGGCGTGCGGCAGTCCGGTCCGGTGATTCAGCTCGGCAACCCGCGTCCCGTTCTGGCGCCCTATCCACGGATCATGCTGGTGCCGCCGCTCAGCACTCTGGTGCGGCTTGAGCGCACCATCCTGCATGGGTTCATCACGGTTCAAGGGCAGTTCCGGGAATTGAAGCCGGTGCGAAAGGAAGACGAAGGCTTCTTTTCCCGCATCGGGTCGTTCCTGAAGACCTGGGAGTTCCGGCCGGCCACCCGCGATGGACTGCCGGTGGAGGTGGAAATGCTGTTGATCATCCCCGGCTTCCAGATCTAACGGATTGATCCCGCGTTGAGGGTGCTATTCTCTTCTGTTGGATCGAAACCCATCGCTCCAAAGAGCAAGGCTTCAGGAGACGGCATGAGCCTGATTCAATTTACGCGCAACCACACGGACCATTCGACGGACAAGGGATACCAGTTCGAGTTCTTCTGCGACCGGTGCGGAAACGGATTCAAATCGGAATTCGCCGCTTCGGCGGCGGGCCTCGCCGGCAGCGCCCTGCGCACGGCGGGAAGCCTGTTGGGAGGCATCTTCGGCTCGGTGGGGTCGTCCACCTATGAGATCGAGCGGGCGGTGCGGGGTCCCGGGCACGACAAAGCGTACCGCGAAGCCGTCGAGCAGGCCAGGCCGCATTTCCGGCAGTGTCCCAAGTGCAGCCACTGGGTATGCATGTCCACATGCTGGAACGGCAAGCGCATGCTGTGCTATGAGTGCGCGCCGGACATCGAGACGGAACTGGCCTCGGCCCAAGTGCATACCACGGTGGAGCAGATGAAGCAGAAGCTCCAGCAGCAGGACTTCACGAAGGAGTTGAACCTGACCGCCGAGGCGGCCGCCTTGTGCCCAAGCTGCGGGGCGCGCACCCAGGGCGCCAAGTTCTGCCCGGAGTGCGGCAAGCCGCTGCGGCCGAAGACCGAATGCCCGCGCTGCGGCACGCAGGCCGACGCCGGGACGCGCTTCTGCCCGGAATGCGGCCAGAAACTCTGACGGATGCCGTCCTATTCCGGCAAGTTCCGCTATCTTGACGCGCGCGGCGGCCTGCTGCGCGAAGGCGCCTGCCAGCTGCACTTCGACGACACAACCTGCACCATCACCCCCGCTTCGGGCGCGTCCCTGGCATTCGACCTGGGGGACGTGGAGCGGCCGGCGCCGGGAGAGTGGGACCTGGGCCTGGCGCTGCACACGGGGAACACGGTTGAACTGAGGCAATTCGGCGCGGCATTCAGCGGCATGGCCTCGGAGCTCACGGCCGCCTGGCGGGACCGCTGCGTGCGCTGCCTTCTGCTGGAGGACCTGGAGGAGTCAGCCCGCTTCGACGCCTGGGCCGGGCCGGCGGAAGGCATGGCTCCCGCGCAGGTGCGGCTGTACCGCACCAACCTGGCGGTCCTGCCCGCGGCCGGAGCGGCATTCCACTGGCGCCTGGCTGAAGTGGATGACGTGGTGTTCGATGAGGCGGCCTACAACATCACCTTGTGTTCGGGCGGCGAGCGGCTGGTGATCGGAAAGCTGGCGAAGAAGACCGGAGAGTTCCTGGAGAAACTGCGGGGCTGCGTGGACGAGTTCCGCCGGCATTCGGCGGAGCGTTTGCACGAGTTGTTTCCTTTTCTCGACCCGGACCGTCTCGGCCGCTTGCTGCAGCTGGCGCGGGAAGGGCGCACGGCGCCGATGGCGGCGCTGGCTGGAATCGATAGAAAACTGCCCGAGGCCTGGATAGCGCACGCCGTGTCGGAGCGCCTGCGGCCGTATTTCGATGAACTGCAATCGCTCTGCGTGCCGGGTTCGCTGATGACCGGATACAAGTTCATCCGGCCGGACGAAGAGGCGCAGTCCGCGGAAGACACCGGGGAAGCGCAAGGGGAAGAAGGGGCGCCCGTCTTCTTCTGGTTCTTCTTTCCGATCGCTTCGCCGAACGGCACCGTAAAGCTGGTTGCCTGGGAGGTGGGCACGGGCGCCGGGCGGGCGACCTACTTCTTCCGCGCGGCGCAGCCGGTGGAAGCGGCGGCGGCGCGGCTGACGCGCGGCCTGGCCCAGGTGAACTTCCGGCGCGAGCCCATCTACCTGCCGGAGGAATCGCTGGAGCGGGAAGCGCGCTATCGCCGGTATGCGATCGGATGCAGGAAGCTTGCGGACCTGCGCGCTTTGCGTGGAGCGTTCCTGGGCCGCGCGGTCCATTCCTCCCCGGAGAAATGGAGAGCGCAGGTTCAATCCATCCTGGAGACGGAGGCATCATGATTTTCCGTTGTGCTTTTCTGGGCTGTCTGATGGCCTGCGCCGCCGCGGCGCAGGAGTCCGGCGCCGTTCTGGCCTCGCCGGACGGGAATCTGCGGATCGGCTTTGTGACGCTGGCGGGAGGAAAACCAGCGGCCTCGGGCCAGCTGGCCTATGAAGTAAGCTATGGGGGCAAGGCGCTGATCGCCCCCTCGCACCTGGGCCTTGCCTTACAGGGCCGGCCGGTGCTGGGCGCGGAGGTGCGCATCCAGGCCGCCACGCCGGGTTCGGCGAACGAGAGCTACTCGCTGGTGCACGGCAAATCGAACCCGGTGCGGAACCACTACCGTTCCCTGCGGGTGGAGGCGCTGGAATCCACCCCGGGCGGCCGCACGCTGGTGGTCGAGGCCCGGGCTTACGACGACGGCGTGGCGTTCCGCTACGTGGTTCCGGAACAGGCCGGGGCCAAGGACCTCCGCCTGACTCAGGAGAAGACCGAGTTCCGGATCGCGAAGGACTCGACGGCCTACCCATCCTATGGCGAGGGCTTTCTGAACGCTTACGAGAAGGCCCATCTGCAGGCGCCGGTCAGCGGTATTGCGCCGGATCAACTGGTTGTCCTGCCGCTGCTGATCGACGTGCCGGGAGTGGCCTGGATGGCGATTACCGAAGCGCACCTGGAGAACTGGGCGGGCCTGTACCTGCGCCGCAACGTACCTCAGACCCCGACGGGATTCGCGGCGGAACTGCCGGCCAACCTGGACGAACCGGCTCTCAAGGTGCTGGGCCGGACGCCGCACGCTTCGCCGTGGCGGGTGATCCTGGCGGCCGCCGACCCGGGCCGCCTGGTGGAATCCAACCTGGCAGTGAATCTGAATCCGCCCTCCGCCATTGCGGATACCTCCTGGATTAAGGCCGGAAAGTCCGTATGGAACTGGTGGTACGGGCGCTCCACGGCTCCGGAAGGCTGGGTATCGCAGATGGACACGCGCACCATGCTGGCCCTGATCGACTTCGCCGCGAGGTCGGGCCTGGAGTACCTGCTGATCGATGCCGGCTGGAGCGACCGCACGGAGATCACCAGGCCCCGGGCTTCGATGGACATGCCTCGCATCTTCGAACACGCGCGGCAGAAGCAGGTGGGCATCTGGCTGTGGCTGCACTGGACCGGGGTGGACGCCCGCATGGAGGAGGCCTTCCCGCTCTACGAGAAGTGGGGGGTAAAAGGGCTCAAGATCGACTTCATGGACCGCGACGACCAGTGGATGGTGGACTGGTATCACCGGGTGCTGAAGAAGGCCGCCGAGCATCGCCTGATGGTCGATTTCCACGGGGCCTACAAGCCCACCGGCGAGCGCCGGACCTGGCCCAACCTGATGACCCAGGAGGGGGTGCAGGGACAGGAGTACTCGAAGTGGAGTTTCGCCATCGAGCCAGAGCACAACCTGATTCTGCCGTTCACCCGCATGCTGGCCGGCCCCATGGACTTCACGCCGGGGGGCTTCGACAACGCCACCCGGGCGGGCTTCACCGGGCGGGGCAACGATCCCATGGTGATGGGCACCCGCGCGCACAACATGGCCCTGGTCGTGGTCTACGAGAGCCCGTTCCTGGTGCTCTGCGACAAGCCCTGGGCCTATGAGGGAGAAGCGGCCTTCGAGTTTCTGAAGAAGGCGCCGGCCACCTGGGATGAGACCCGCTGCCTGAACGCCCAGGTGGGAGACTTCATCACGGTGGCGCGCCGGCGGGGCCAGGAATGGTACGTGGGCAGTATGACGGACTGGTCAGCGCGCGAACTGGAGATCCCGCTGAGTTTCCTGGGAGGCGGACGGTATGCCGCCGAGATTTACGCGGATGCTCCCGACGCCGGTGTGAATCCGAAGAAGGTGGTTATCGAAAAACGGATGGTGGAGCGCGGGATGACGCTCAAGGCGCGGCTGGCGCCCGGCGGCGGCCACTGCATGCGGATCGTCCCGGCGCGCTAGATGGGAGCTGTCAGCAATCGGCGGCCGGCGTGCAGCTTTTTGGTCAACGCACTCAGCATGCGTTGCACTTCGGCGGCAGGCTGGGCCAATTCGCCATGGTCTTTGGGCTGGATCCGCTTCAGGTCTCCGGCCGGCAGCAGGTGATGTTCCAATTCGCCTGCCGAACCATGGCGATGTGGCAGAAACGGGCGAACCCGGCATCGCCATTTCGTCCGCAGCCCTCCGCCAGGTTGGCGGGGATCGAGGAACTGCATCGCCGCAGTTGGCTGGTCAAGCCGTTCTTCGCACGGAAGAGCGGTCGTCACCTCACTGAACGAGGCAAGAGCTGCTTCGGATACCGGAAGACGTCCGGGAGTGGAAAGGGCCGCGCCGAGGGACCGCGGACGGGACAACGGCCCGGGCGGGTTCCTACCGAAGCGCTTTCTCGATTGCCGCGGCGAGTTCGGGATCGTCCGGCGTTACCTTCGGCTCGAAGCGGGCAACCGGTTTGCCGTCTTTGCCGACCAGGAACTTGGTGAAGTTCCACTTGACGTCGCCGCCCATGGCGGAGGTGAGGTATTGGTAGAGCGGATCCTGATCCGCGCCCTTCACGCTGACCTTGGCCATCATCGGGAAGGTGACACCGTAAGTACGGCTACAGAACGTCTTGATCTCGGCATTGCTGCCCGGCTCCTGGCCGCCGAAGTTGTTGGCGGGAACGCCCACGATCACCAGCCCCTGGTCCTTATATTTCTGGTAGAGCTTCTCGAGGCCGGCATACTGGGGCGTGTAGCCGCACCGGCTGGCCACGTTGACGAGCAGGACCGCTTTGCCCTTGTACTCCGAGAGGGAAACGGGGCGGCCGTCAATGGAGTTCATATTGAACTCGTAGATGTTATTTGCGGCAAACATGGCCAGAGGCAGGGCGAGAACCGTAAGTATCCGGAACATGCTGAATCAGATGCGTCAGGCGGCGGGGAGGATGCAGAGGGAAAAGTTTGTCGGAACCGGTTGG
>JADZAF010000112.1 GCA_020852755.1 Bryobacterales bacterium | reverse complement strand
GCGGACGGCAAGCCGCTGGCGCTGCTGGGCAATTATTCGCTGCATTACGTGGGGGGCGTGCCGGGTCCGGAACTCTCGGGCGACTACTTCGGCGAGTTCGCGAGACTGGTGGCGGCCAAACTGTCACCGGCGGATTCGGGCTTTGTGGCCATGCTTAGCAACGGCACCAGCGGGGACGTGAATAACATCGACTTCGTGCATCCCCGGCCGCGCGCGCAGCCCTACGAGCGGATTGCGGCGGTGGCGGGGAAACTGGCCGGGCACGCGGTGGAGGCCGCCAACGCGATGGAATACCGCGACACCGCGCCGATAGGGATGCTGGAGCGGGAACTGCGGCTGCGCAACCGCCGGCCGTCGCCGGAGCAGCTCCGCTTCGCGCGGGCGGCGCTGGAGGAGAAGGACGAATCCAAGCTGCCGCGCAACGCCAAGGCCTATGCGGAGCGGGCCATCCGGCTAAACGAAGGGCCCGAGTTCACCGACCTGAAGCTGCAGGCGCTGCGGGTGGGGGACCTCGGCATCGCGGCCATTCCCTGCGAGGTGTTCACCGAGATCGGCATTACGCTCAAGGAACTGAGCCCCTTCCGTCCGGCGTTCACGATTGAGCTGGCCAACGGGCACTACGGGTATCTGCCGACCCCGAGACACTTCGCGCTGGGCGGCTATGAGACCTGGCTGGGGACGAACACCCTGGAGCCGGAAGCCTCGGTGAAGATCACCCGGACCCTGCTGGACCTTTTCGGGAAACTGGAGAAGTAGCGGAAGTCTCGCCGCCATTCCGCCGAACAAACGTCCCGGACCGGCGCACTTATTCGATGACATGAGCACACCGCCGGATCGCGAGCTGGTGGAACAGGCGCGGGGCGGCGACGGCGCCGCGACCGGCGAGCTTTTCACGCGCTACTGGCGCGCGGCAAGGGCCGCGGCCTTCGCCATCACCGGGGAATTCGCCTCCGCGGAGGACGCGGCCGCCGAAGCCTTGCAGGAAGCCCTGTCCGGGCTGAACCGGCTGCGGGAACCGGAGCGTTTCGGATCCTGGCTCCGAACCATCGTGGTGCGCAAGGCGCGCCATGCGAGGCACAGCCGCGGCGATGGAACCGACGCCCGCGATCTGCCCGCCCGCGAGGAACGGCCGGACGACGCGCTGGCACGGCTCGAACTGGAAGCCCTGGTGAAACAAGCCATCCGCGAGTTGCCCGTGCCGCTGCGGGAAGCCCTGGTGCTGGTCTACCTGGAGGGCTACAACACGGGCGTGGCCGCGCGGTTCCTCAATATCCCGCCGGGGACGCTGCGCCGCCGTCTGCACGATGGCCGGGCGCGCCTGCGTGCAAGTGTCGAAACAGCCCTGCAAGGGAGGAAACCAATGAATCAGGAACGCGAAAACAAAGTGGGAAGGCTGCGGGCGATGATCGACAGCGGCGAGATTTACGGAGCGCTGCGCGAGTCCCTGGCGCTTCGTCCGGTGCCGGAGGAACTGATCGACCGGATCCGCAAACTCGAAAGGGTTTCCGTGCCCGCCGCCCTGGCGGAGCGCTTCCTGGCCCCATCGGAACGGGTTGCGGATGCGGGCGATCCGGTCGGAGCCATTGCGGCCGCCATCCGCAAGACCCTGCCCGAGTTCCAGGAATGGACGTTCGATGCGCGGAAGGCTGCGAAGTCCATGCCGCCCGGCTTTGCCGAAGGGCGTCCCGGGGCCTTTGCGCGCGTCACCCGCGCGCTGGTTCGCGTGAGCGCAAGCGGAGAGACGCAGACTATGTACGAACTGCTGGAGGACAGCCCGGACGAACAGGCCTTCCGGGGGGTGAAGGGCGACATGCGGTTCAGCGATGTGCTCGATCTGGTGTGGATGGAAACCGGCCCTCTGGAATTGCGATCGGTGCAAGCGCTGCTGGAGCGGGTGGCGGCGGCGGTGCTGCCGGGAGCGAAGGTTCGGATCACCGGCTACGACGAACCGCGCTACCGCTCGGCGCTGCAGCTGCATTTCGGCGGTGTGCCCGCCCGCGCGGCATACGGCGGCGTGCTGTCCGGATGGTCCGGGTGTCCGGAGGGAGCCGGATCGGCGCACCTGCGCATCTTCCTGGAGCCCTGGGCCAGCCTGTTAGGCATGGGGCCGGGCGCATAGCCCGAGGCTGTAAGCGGCCGATCCGCACGCCGGTTTTCAACCGGCCTTACCCACCTGTATAATCGGCCCTGTCATGATCCATCGCACTTTCTTTCTTGTATTGGCCGGCGTTCTGGGCGCGTACGCTCAGAACGCCACGCAGGCCGGCCGGTTCACCGTGGAGCACCCGACGCTGCTGAATTTGGGCTTCGAATGGGAAATCAGCGGCGACGCCAACCGCAACGCTTCGGTCGCCGTGCAGTTCCGGGCCGCGGGCGAATCCGCGTGGCGGGAGGCGCTGCCGCTGGTGCGTGTGGGCGGCGAGCGCGTGTTCCGGCAGCGCGAGCACCTGGAGTACACGGTTCCCGACGGCTTCGCGGGCAGCATCCTGAACCTGCAGCCGGGCACGGAGTACGAGTGCCGCTTCCGGCTCACCGACCCGGACGGGACCACCGGCCAGACCAACCACAGCGTCAAGGTGAAGACCCGGGTTGAACCGCAGCCCTACCAGGGCGGCCGCACGCTGCACGTCTATCCGCCGGACTACAAGGGCACGCGGCTCGAGCCCCACTTCAGCAGCATCCTGGAGGCCTACTACGGCGCCGGGCTCGGCGACTGGAGCGTAGTCTGGGAACGCCGGGCGCAGCCGGGCGACACGATTCTGGTCCACGTCGGCCTCTACAAACCCGAACGCAGGAACTACGTGGACCCCATGATGACGCCCTTCGACGGCACCATGTCGCTCACTCTGAAGGGAACTCCGGAGAAACCCATCACTATCAAGGCGGCCGGCGACGGCGAGGTGATTTTCGACGGCGACGGGAATTACCGCCTGTTCGACGTCATGGCCTCGCGGTATCACATCTTCGACGGGCTCACCTTCCGGAACACCGACGTGGCCATCTTCGCCGGGCAGAAGGAAGTGCTGGGCGCCGTGGGCCTCACGGTGAAGAACTGCCGCTTCGAAGGCGTGGGCTTCGGGGTGTGGACCGAGTACGCCGGGTCGAGCGACTTCTACATCGCCGATAACGTCATTCTGGGCCGTGACGACCGGGTGCGGCTGGTCGGCTGGACGGGGCCTATGTGGGCCAGCGCGGGTCCATACGGCTCGCACTTGCTCACCAGTTACTACGCCATCAAAGTCTACGGGCCGGGGCATGTCATCGCCCGCAACGCCATCGCGTACTTCCACGACGCCATCGGCATCTCGACTTACGGAACGCCGGAGAAGGATCCCGAGCGGCGCGCTTCCTCGATCGATATCTACGGCAACGACATGCACATGTCGAACGACGACTTCATCGAGACCGACGGCGGGGTGCACAACATCCGCGTGTTCAACAACCGCGGGGTGAACGCGGCGCAGGGCGGCTACAGTTCGCAGCCGGTGTTCGGCGGGCCGGTATACTTCATCGGCAACCTGCTCTATCACGTGCCCACCGGCGTGGCGTTCAAGTTCTCGGCCAAGCCCGCGGGCCTGTTCGTCTACCACAACACCATCATCGGCGAGCAGACCGCCCGGGACCCTTCCGCCAACATGCACTACCGGAACAACCTGTTTCTGGGGCGGGACACTCCCAACCGGGGGATCATGGCCTGGGCCAACGCGACCGATGCCTTCAGCACGGATTACAACGGGTTCCGTCCCAACCGGGGAGTCTCCAGGCAGTACTCCTGGCTGGGACCCAAGCCCGGACAGCGGCTCTACGAGCCCCGGCGCGAGGACTGGCAGAGCTTCGCTTCGCTGGCCGAGTTCCAGGCCGCGACCGGACAGGAAGCCCACGGCATGGAAGTGGATTACGACATCTTCGAGCGGATGGTGCCGCCGGACCCGGGCAACCGGCACGCGGTCTACCACGCGGTGGATCTGAACTTCCGCTTGAAGCCGGGCAGCAAGGCGGTGGACGCCGGGGTCCCGATCCCGACCGTGAATGACGGCTTCATCGGGCGGGCGCCCGACCTGGGCGCGCTGGAGGTGGGCAAGCCGGAGCCGAAGTACGGCCCCAGCTGGCTGACCTCGCACCCGTTCTACCGGTAAGCGGCTCGCCCCACGGTGTCGGTGGGCCCGGTGAAGCCCGGCCCGCCCGCCGCCACGTAGCCGCGGCTCGCGCCCGACTCGTCCGGGCTGACCCAGAAGGCGTACAGGCCGCCGTTCCGCAGCCAGAACCGGAAGCGCACCGGCTTGCCCCGGAGGGCCGAAAGATCGCGGGCGCCCTTCCAGCGGATGCGGGCCAGCGTGCTGTCCTCGCGCAGCGCGGTGGAGTTGGCGCGTGTGAACGGTGGGATCGCCTTGCCATCCGCATCGAGCACTTCAGCCCGGAGTTCCCCCGAAGGCGCGGCCACGTTCACGAACAGGTGCTTGCCGCTGAAGGTCACCGGGCGCGTGGTCAGGCTTCCAACGGAGGGACCCGCCTGGAGGGAAGCGAAGCCGTCGCGGCGCAGCACGGCGAGGCCTGTGGCGGAGACTCCGGAGTCGCTCTTGCCCGGCACGCCGGCGCGCCCGCTCACGTAGATGTACAGCTTGTCCTTCACCACCAGGCAGCCGCCGCCGGCCGACTGGACGTTGCCCCAGTTCCAGTCGCCGTAGCGCTCGGAGACGGGCGCCAGCGGCACGCGGCCGGAGCGGTCCCAGTGGAAGCCGTCGCGGCTGAACCCGGCCAGGACCTCATTGGGCTTGGCGCGGTCCTTGGGCTGGCCGCGCCAGATGCTGAACAGGCCCAGCAGCAGGCTCTCGTAGGCCACGGCGTCCAGGTTGTAGAGTTCGCAGCGGGTTTTCAGATCGTCGCGGCGGGGGTCCAGGCGGTCGGCGCCCACCCAGGGCGCCGGCTCACCGGGCTTCCAGTTCAGCGCGGCCGCCGCATCGCTATGTTCGTAATACTGGCGCACGCGGCCGAGAGGGCCGCCCGCCCGCAGGCTGATCACCCACACCTTGCGAAACGGGTTCCAGAAGGCGGTGGTGCGGTCGCCGATCCCGGCGGGACTGGAAGCGATGCGCTCGCCCCAATGAATGCCGTCCGGCGAATAGAAGAGGTCCAGGGTCCAGCGGGGCTGGCGGCGGACCAGGAACAGCTTGTAGCGGCGGGCGGGGTCTTTCTCTTCCAGATCGAGCCAGACGGTAGTGGAGTCGCGGTAGCCCTCGAAGACCAGGTTGGTTCCCGGCCGGACGTCCAGGGCGGGTTTCTCCCAGCGGATGCCGTCCCTGGAAGTCGCATAGGCCAGGTGATAGACGTAGCTGCTCATGTACCACATCTTGAAGAGGCGGTCCCGAGGGTCGAACCACACTCCGTCGCTGAAGACCATGGCGGAGGGGCCGCGGTCCGACATCTCCCAGGGCCGGTCGGGCTTCACCACCGGGGTGGCCGGGTGGTATTGCGCCTGGTGGAAAACGCGCTTCAGGTTCGTTTCGGCGATGAGGAAGCCGTCCACGAAGAGCTGCCTGCCCACGTCGATGGGGATGACGGCGGGCGGGGAAGCCAGGTAGGGCACGGGCATCGGCTCTTCGGACAGTTCCCTGCGAGGAGGCCAGGGCGAAGGCAGTTCAATCCCGTTGTAGAGCGTCTCCGCCAGGGCGGGCCAGGCGGCCAGGACAAGCAGGGGAACGAGGAGTCTGCGCATGATGTCTCCCGGTAGTGTTAAGGTAGCACCAAGTATGCGAATCTTCGACCATGTCGGCGTGCCGACCGGGGAAAGGCAGCCGGAGGAAATGTACGTTCCGGCCACCAAGGTATGGGTTACGGACCCGGCCCGGCATCCTCACCGGATCGAGTTCCTGCGCTATGAGGCGGACAGCCCGGTGCGGGGCCCCGTGCGGGACCTGCCTCACATGGCCTTCCGCGTCGACCGGCTCGATCCGTATATGGAAGGCAAGGAAATCCTGCTGGGGCCTTTCCAGGCCACCGGGACCCTGCGCGTGGTTTTCGTCCTCGCCGACGGCGCCGTCTTCGAGTTCATGGAAAGTTCCGAGCCCGGCCACTGGTTCCGCCAGGGTTGAGTTCACTTACCCGCCGTAGACATACATGCGGCCGCCCGGAACCGGCTTGAACTCGCGCCAGCCGTTCTTGGGTGAAGTTACTTCCACTCTACCGAGGCTCTTACCCTCCGGGTCATAGGCGATCAGCTGGCCGTTCGGCCCGGCCTGGAAGGCGATGCGGCTGTTGCCGTAGATGTCGATCAACTCCACAACGCCGGGAGCCCGGTCGCGGCGGACTACGCTGCCGGTTGCACCGAGGGAGCCGCGTTCGGTCCACTCGCCCCGCCCGTCCAGGAATTCGTACTCCGGCGCTTTCACGTGGTCGATGCGCCGGCCGGCGACGCCGGCCGAGATTTCGTGGAAGCCGCCGGCCCGGTTGTAGACCAGCCAGCCGCTGGGCGGCAGGACCACCGGATTTCCGTCCGGATCGCGCACCGTCCAGTCGCCTTGAGCCGCCCGGTTGGCATAGACGTGCGTGCCGTTCTCGTACTCCACGTGCAGCCGCGAATCCGCCATGGCCCCGGTAGAATGCGCCAGGCCGGCGGAGAGCATTTTTCCGCTCCGGTCCGCGTACTCGATGGTCCTGGGAGGGACGAACGCGTACTGCTGCTGGAGCTGCTGCATCATGTAGTAGGACCGGGTCATCGCTTCGATGCCGAAGGGATCGTCGATGCCCCAGTCGGCGACCAGCCAGCCCAGGTTGCCGTAGGCAATGGTTGTCGCCAGAAACAGATCCACGTACTCACGGCGCTTCGGAGACTTGCGCCAGTCCTTGTCCAGCTTGTCGAGATAGTAGTACGTGTAACCCATGCCATAGTCGGCCTCCAGCGGATGGATCTTATGGATCTGGAAGGCGACGTCCACCGGATGGGTCAGTAAGTTGACGTCCGTGTAGACCCAGCCGTAGCTGCCGGATTCGAGGCCTGCGTAGAGCCACTGGTACGTGGCTTCGGACTGCGCCGGACCGTAGACGCGCTGGTCGTTCAACAGGATCTGGCCATAGGCGTAGAACGTCGCCGCGAAGGTGCCCGCTCCGGGCACGCGGGCGTCGTAGTCGCAATAGGTCCACGGCGCCACGGCGGTGTGGACGTCGGTGTAAGACATCATGTTGTCGTACCGGGCCTTGATCCGCCTGGCGTAATACTCATCGAGCTCGACCGCGCGGGAGGGCTTGAGCGCGTAATTGCGGTACCAGGCGCGGCGCCACTCGCCGTCCGGCATGCGCTGGACATGGTCGGGGTTCCAGTTGGAATTCACGGGGGCGAAATCGGTGTAATTCGTGTACACTCCCTGCGTCCACCCCAAGGCCTTCTGCGCGGCGATGTACCACTGGAGCATCGCGTCGCCGCCCTTCTGGGGAGCGGCCCGCAGGCGCTGGGTGAAGCTGTCGCCCTCGTCGCGCCAGGTGACCTCATGGCTGTGCTGCATGATCCTGTCGAGACCGTAGGCGCGGATCTTGCGGCAGCGGGCATGATCGGACTGGAAGGTGGAGGGCGAGGTCACGGTCCAGACCACTTCGCGGCCTTCCTTCTGGCGCAGCGACGGCGGGTTGGCGATGGTAGGCAGGGTCTCTTCGTAGACGGGAGAAGCGGTGATGAAGACCCGCTCGTAGAGGTTGTTGCGCGCCCCGCCGGTCCTGGCGACGTAGCGCATGCCGCCGTTGATTTCGGCGCTGTCGGGAGTCACGGCGGGCGATTTGACGAAGTACGGCTCGGAAGCGTTGCTGCGGTACCAGTCGAACCAGACGGAGGTGAAGACGGGCTTGCCCGCGGAGCCCGACATCACGACGCGCGGGTTCGTTCCGCCGTAAGTGAGATACGGGACGATCAGCGGTTTGGGATCGGCGGCCCCGGCGACCCGGCCGAAGTGCAATGCCACGGCTTCCCCTCCGTCGCACCAGACGTCCAGCACCAGCGATTTCTGCCAGAGCCGCAGCTCATAATCGACCACGTGCCGGCCGATGGCGAATTTGGCCCTGACCGCGCCGTCCTGAAGCGCGGCGGAAAGCAGCGAGCCCTGGGGTACCTGCCCCTCGGGTGTGTCCGTGAAGCGCACCCCGCCGCCATCCATGGGACGATAGGGCGCCCCGCCGTCGACCGCGGCCGTCAGTTCGCCGAGGCTGCCGGCCTTCGGCTGGTAGACGTAAGTGACAGCGGCGTCCTTGCCCTGGTACCGGAACTCGAAGCGGTTCGCCGCCAGCCGGCGGGCCGTGACCTGGAAGTCTTTTTCGAAGTTGGAGGGCAGGATGGTCTCCTCGCGGGTGGGGAAGGGAAGCGTACTCTCCCCCGTGTTGAGGCCTGCGATCTGGCCGCGAAACGGCTTCAGGTTCCGCTTGGGCTGCTCCTTCAGCGCCACGGGCTTGAGTTCTTCCATGTAAAAGGCCAGTGAGTCGCAGAAGAAATATCGTGGCTCGGTGTTCTTCAGCTTGGCGATCTCGATGCCGGTGAAAGCGGCCGGCCAGACGATTTCCTTCGCCATCGCGGCGGGCAGCTTGCGGTGGATGAGCCACCATTGTTTCCAGCGAACGTCCGTCATCGAGACGGTGAACTCCTTGCCCCGGGCATCCCGGATCAGGATGGAGACGTCGACCGGCGGCGTGGTTTCGTCCCGCGTCCAGCCCCAGCGGTTGCCGTAGCCCCAGAACTCCACGGAATCGAAACGCTCCGGGATGGCGACCGGCGCCGGCGGCCGGGCGACGACCCGGCTCTTCCCGCCCGTCCCGGAGAACAGGAACTTGGCGACGTGCTGTCCCCACAACTGCTGCTCGCGGCTGCGCCGCAACTCGCCGCGGGCGCCCTCGTGGAGTTCCAGGTTCCAGCCCTGGAGGTCTTCGAAATCCAGCAGGGTTTTGGGGTGCTCCTGGCGCTGGGTGAAAGTGAATTCATAGGGCTGCTGGCCTACCTGCTGCCAGGGCTCGATCTCGTTGATCGCCGCAACTACCCTGTCCGGGCCGGCCCCAAAGGCGCAGGGCATCGCGACAGCAAGGACGGCGAGGGGAATGATCGTTCGCATGGCTGTCTCCTTCCGCTGTTGCCGCAGGCCGTTCTACTCCACTCGGAACAGGATGCCGGCGCCCGGGGCCAGCCAGTCCATCTCGCGCCCGAAGGGTTCCTCGGCGCCGGAGTAATTGCAGATACGGATCAGCTTCCGGCCGGGCTCCTTCAGTTCGACGGCGAACTGGAAGCTGTTGGCGAGGTCCTTATTCACGATCAGGAAGTAGGGCCGGCCCTGCCCGTCCTCGAACTCTCCGATGAGGAAGCGGCCCTGGATGGGCGGCTTCACGTAGCGCATCAGCATGGAGACGTGGCGAACCAGGCGGCTCGCCGACAGGGGCTTGCCGTACTCGGGCACGTCGGGGTAGTGATAGACGCCCGTGCTCCGGAGTTTCAGCATGGTGGGGGCGAGGGCGTGGATCTGAAGATTGATGCGCCGCAGGGCGTCCCAGGTGGCGGTGCGGTTGCCGAACTGGTCCACCGCGCCCAGCCGGTAGTTGCCGTTGTGGGGCGAGTAGTAAGTGAAGTACTGGATGCCGCGCCCGCCGTAGGCCAGAGTGGCGTAAACCTGCAGATGAAAGGTGGCGTCGGAAGGCTCCATGTAGTTGAAGTGGGCGTTGGCCAGGATGCAGTTCCAGAAGGGCGTCTTGGCATCCTGCGAGATGCGGCGCACCAGCTCGAGATTGTTGTAGAAGTACTCCAGCATCTCCCCGCCCACCAGCGAGTAGTTGTCGTAACTGAGGAAGGGCTGGCCGATGGTGTCGACCAGCATCCTGGCGTAAGTCTCGTAGTCCGGAGTGCCCATTCGATCCTTGCTCACGCGGTAGGGGAACAGGTTCACATAGGGCCACTTATCGGGGGCCATCTCCCTGAGCAGCTTCGAGACCCGGCCCATGGCCGGCATCAGCGAGGCGTGCGGCTCATCGCGCAGGTAATAGCCGAGCACGGCCGGACTCGACCCGGTGGCTTTCACCACTTCGGAGACGTTTCGCCGGAGTTCGGCCTCGGGCGGCAGGTTGGCCCAGTCGTAGCCGTTCACCCGCTTGTCGGAGACGAAGCAGGTGAGGCCCGCCTGTTCGACCCTGGGCACGTCCTCCACCCGGCAGAAGCCGGCGGCGTTGAGCCCTGCTTCCTTCATCAGGTTGAGCTGGACGGGGTCGGAAGGCGAGCCTCCCCAGGCCATGATCGGGAAGGTCCGGGCCGCCACCCGTTCGGGGTTGTGGAACATCTGGGCCGGAACGCCCGGCGGCGCGGCCAGGATGAGGAATGCAATCGCGCTTGGGAAGTTACGAATCATGACGTTTCTCCACACCCTGATTTACTGAGGCGCGGAGGCCGTGTCAAGCGCGTCTTCGCGAGCCGGCGGCAGGAGTGCCGCCGCGGCACGCCGGGAAGGCGGCAGATCGTGCGGCGCGCCCGGCGCTGGAATCCCAGCGCCGGGGCGGTGTGGACGTTAGAAGTGCAGCCGCATCGAATACTGCATCTCGCGGCCGCGGTTGGCCTGTCCGGTCGAGCGTCCGAACAGCGAGCTGTACACGTCCATGCTCGGATTGCTGGCCATGAAGCTGTTGGACAGGTTGTAGGCCTCCATCTTGAACTCGAGGCGCAGGCTCTCTCCGCGCAGCGGGAAGAACTTCGAGAGGGTGGCGTCGAGGTTGCCGAAGCGCGGCCCGGTCACTCCCGCGTACTGGTAGGGGTTTGTGCGGGGCGTATAGGGCTCCGCCGGTTTGAATACCGACGTGTCGAAGTAACGCGACCGGGTGGGGTTCGAAATCCGCGGATCGCCGGTGACGGTCAACTGCCCGAATCTCAGGAAGGCGCCCGAGTTGTAGCTGAAGATCCAACTGGTGGACCATCCGCCGAGGATGGCGTTCACCACCGCGTTGGCATCGGACATCCAGGGACGGCCCTTTCCGAACGGCAGGTCGTAGGTGCCCGCGATGTTCATCCGGTGCCGGGGATTGTTGCTGTCCAGGAAGGTGAACCGGTCGGCATACTGATCGATCGCGTTGAAGAAGTTGGATTGCCTCTCGCGGTTGTAGTTGTAGGTCCAGAGGATGCCGAAGCCGTTGGCGAACGGGCGCTGCACGCGCAACTGCAGGGCGTGGTAGCGGTTCAGCATGCGGGGCGTCAGCATCTGGCCGAGCGTGCCGTACTGCGGATACTGCTTGAGCAGGCTCCCCACGGTGACCGTCTTCTGGTAGCGCAACTGCCCGGGAAACTTATCCGGAGTCAGGTACTGATAGAAGGGATTGGGCACGCTCTTGTCCAGGGCGCCCTTGTGGGTGTAGCTGAGCTGGGGATCCATCAGGTTCATCTGCCGGGTATAGGCCAGGTTGTGCCCGAGGTTCAGGAAGTAGGTCGCATCCACGGCGAAGTGGTAGGGAAGTTGCCGCTGGAGCGAGATGTTCAAACGGTCGCTTACGGACGTCTTGAAGTCCTGCACGTTCCAGCTGGCCGAGTCGCCCAGGTTCTGGTAGCGGCCCAAAGACCGCCCGGTGGGTAGAACCAGCGGATTGGTGGCCGGGAACGGGTCCGAAAGGCGGCCTCCCGGAATCCCCTCGATCACCGGCGCCACGCTACTGCGGGCGGTGAAGCCGTAGATCGGCAGTCCGGTGGTGAGAAAGGGCTGGGTCATCACGACCGGCGTCACAAAGCGGGCGTAGCCGGCCCTCAGCGCGGTCCTGTCATCCAGGCGGACGGCCAGGCCCGCGCGCGGCATGAAGCCCAGCTTGTTGGTCTGGAAAGTGGAGCGGTTGTCGGAATCCGCGAACATCCAGGCGCCGTTCCACCGGTAGGGAATGCCGGCGATGGCGGTCACCTCGGCCGGGATGGTTGGAGGATTCGCCTGCATCTCGGGGATCGGGTTGCCCAGGTCGAGATAGCGCGAAATCACGTCGTTGGCATCCTTCATTCCGGTCGAATACTCGTAGCGGAGGCCGAGATTCAGGGTGATGCGCGGGGTCAGCTTGAAATCGTCCTGCACGTATCCCGCGTAGCCGTTGACGCTCGGCCGGTGCGGCGAGATGTACTGGGCCTGCGAGTCGCTGCCCAGCGCGCCCAGCAGAAAGGTCGCGTAGGAACTGCCTCGCAGAGCGGTGTTGGGCTGGACGAATGTGTCCGCCGTGAGCGCCGGGCCGAAGTTGAAGGTCATGGGGCTGGGATAGTTGACGTAGCCGAACCAGCGCCGGTAGGAGAAGCCGTACTTGACGTCGTGCCTGCCCAGGTTCTGCCCCAGCTTGGCATGGAAGGAACCGTTCTTGGGATGTTCGATCCACCAGAAGCCGTGGCCGAAGGTGGCGTCGCCGACAACGGCGTTGGGGTAATAGCGTACCGAAAGGTCCTTGGTATAGGGAGCGAACCACTTGTTCGGCCAGAACGACGCCAGGTCGGCGTCGGTCAGCTTCCCGGTCGGGTCGTCATAGTCGTCGTGAATCGAGCCGTAGCTCCCGCTCAGGTTCAGCACCATGCGCGGGCTGAGCATATAGACGGTGTCGCCGGCGAGGTTGAGCGCGTACATGGCTCCGCCGTCCCAGCGCGGTATGGCCGGCGACTCCACGGTGTGGCCTTCGCCGATGGTGTTACGGAACTGGCTGTAGCGGCCGAACACGCGCCACTTGTCGCTGATGTTCCAGTCCGTGCGGTTCGAGAGATTCCAGTACTTGGTACTGAGAACGAAGGTTTCTTTGAAGTTGTTGACCCGGGTGACGTCGTCGCCCGGGTTGTTGGGCTGCCAGACATCCTGCAGGAAGCGCCTGGCGGTCGGGTCGATCCGCTCCGCGGGGATGCGGTTGCCGGGGAAGGGCGTCCTGGTGGCGATCCCGGAGGCCGGGTCGAATTTCGTGGTCCAGGGGTCGAAGATCGTCCGCACGGCGCCGGTGACGCCGTAGGACTGGGAGAAATCTCCGCTGCGCTCCAGTTCGGTCGGCAGGGTGAGCAGATTCTCGCGAGGCGTGTTGGTGCGCCACTGCTCCCAGGCCGTAAAAGTGAACAGCTTGTTCTTCCTGATGGGATTGCCCAGCGTGCCTCCCCAGATGTGGTTGCGGACCTTGTTGGGCGTGCGGGTCACGTGGCTGGAGAGGGCGTTCAGCTTGGGGTTGCGCCCGAAGTAGTAGGCCGTGCCGTGAAAATCGTTGGTGCCGGATTTCATGGAGAGGCTCAGCACGCCGCCCGCGCTGTTGCCCGATTCGGCATCCACGCTGTTCTGTTGCACGGTGAATTCCTGCACGGCGTCCATGGGGGGCGCGTAGGAACCCTTGTTGGTCATCATCAGGGGCGCGCCGTCCAGCAGCAGGTCGTTCTTGCCGGAAGTGCTGCCGCCCACGTCGATGCTGCTGGAAGACCACATGTAGAAGGGGTTGCGGTCGGTCCAGTAGCGGTTGACCACCGCCGGGTCCAACAGGGCGAGGGTGAAGGGGTTTCTGGCCAGGATCGGAAGATCGGTAAGCATCTTGCGGTCCACGGTCAGGTCCATGGTCGAGGTGTTGAACTGCAGGGCGCTGACCCGCTCGGTGACGGTCACCTGCTCAGCCACGTTGCCGACCGCCAGCACCGGGTTCACAGTAACGTCGCCGCGCACCTGCACCTGGATGTTCTCCTGCACGAACTTGTTGAAACCGGGCTGTTCCACGGCCAGGGTGTACATGCCGGGTTCGACGAAATCGAAGAGGTAGTGGCCGTTGGGTCCGGTCTCCCTGGCAGCGCTAATGCCGGTGTTGACGTTGGCCAAGGTGACCTTCGCCCCGACCACGACGGCCTGCGTGGCGTCGGTGACGAGGCCCTGCACTTTGCCGCGATAGTCCTGTCCCCGGACGGGCGCAGCCGCCATCCAAAGGAGCAGAAAAAACGTGAAAATGAACCAGACATTCGGTTTGCGAGACATAATTTTCTCTCCGCGGGGCATGCCCCGCTGCTGGATAAACCTTATGCGTTTGCTGGGATTGTGATTGTTGGGCGTAATGCTCTGGAGGAATCTCCATATTTACGCTCCCACCTGTCTGATAGCAGCAATGGTACTCCCACGCACAAATGGATGCAACCCAGGGAGCCGCAGAGGGGCAGAAATCGTAAGGCCCTATACACTTCAACAAAAAGGTGCACGACTGTGCGGAATTCTAAGAATAAGAAGAGGAGCGGGGCGCGGACGCGAGACGAACGGATTATTCGTACAATTCCGGGAATTCCCGCTTCATTTCCGCGGCACTGAAGCGTATGAATTCGCTTTTGAGCGGTCCGCCTTTTCCGATGCCGGGGCACCATTCGGCCGTCGTGCGCCATTCCCGCCGGTCCTCCACAAGTTCCGGCCAGAAGGGGAAGATCCGGCATTGCACCGGTTTGGCCGGATGGATCGCGCATCCGCCCTCTTTCAGGAAATGGCAGGTGGAATTGCGGGGAATGCGGAGCCGGCGGAGATGCCTGGTGCGGTAGACGTAGCGGCCTTCAAACGCGGCTGGCGTCATTCCCAGAAACCCGGCAATGCGGGGGATGTCCTCTTCGGTCAGGTAGACGAACCCCCGCTGCCGGCAGCAGGCGGTACAACCGCTCTGGCATTGGAAACGCATGGGCTAGGCGACCGGTCCCCGGAAGGGTCCCCACTGCGCGGCCAGGAGCTTGCCTTTCTCTTCCAGGCGCGTCTTTTCCGAGGAAGTGAACGGCCGGAAGGACCGGGCGGCGTCCAGCCCCTGGCGCAGTTCCTCCTGGCTGCGCATCCCGATGATAGCCACCGAGAGGCCGGGGATGCCCCATACGTAGCGCAGCGTGGCCTGGTAATCTTCCGGGGAAGCGAGCCGGGGAACCACGCCGTTCTGGGGGCCGCCCAGCACCTTCATGGCGATCACCCCGATGCCCCGCCGCCGCGCCTCCGGCAGCACCGTTTCCTCGAAGTTGTAGATGTGGCGCTCCACGAAGTTGGTCGAGCACATGAACAACTCGATCTGCCCGGTGGCGAAGACCGGCAGCACGCGGCCGGGCCGCAGGTGCGCGGTGCATCCGATATGGCGTGTCTTCCCCTGTTTCTTGGCCTCCATCAGCCCGCCCAGAACGCCCTTCTCCGAGAGCGCTTCTTCCAGGTTCGGAAAACGGTCGTCGCGGGCGATGTTGTGAATATGAACGCAGTCCACGCAGTCCGTCCGCAGGTTGCGGAGGCTTTGTTCCAGTTCCGCCAGGGCGCCTTCCCGGGTAGGCGAGCGGGTCTTGGTCACCAGGAATACCCGGTCGCGCTTGCCCTGGAGGGCCTTACCCAGCAGCACTTCGGAGTCGCCGTAGCCGCGCGCCGTGTCGATATAGTTCAGCCCGTTGTCGATGGCCTCGCCGATCAGGCGGTCCACCGCGCTCTGCTCCATGGGCCGGTCGGCGATGCGTTGGGCGCCCAGTCCCAAAATGCCCGCCTGGAATCCGATCTTGCCCAGCGGCCGCTGCGGCAGGCCGCTTGCGGCCGGCGCCGCGCCCGGAGTGAGCGCTACCAGTTTCGAGAAATCGCGTCGAGTGAGCTTCGCCATAGTCCCTCCAAGGGGAGCGTTTCCGCGCAGGGCGGAAGCGCTCCGCAAGACGGGGCACGCCCCGCCTGTCCACTCATTCTACCCGGCCGCGCGCGGGTGCAGCGGCCGGGCGCGTGCCTCCTCTGTTACTGCCTCGAGTCATGGCGGACCTGCCTTGCGTGGTCCGCGCGTCCCAGTGATTTCTCTCCCACCATAACCGAAGCCGCCGGCGAATTCGCCCATCCCGGGACGGTGCATTGGGATGAATTGCACACTGCGGGGGCGGTACATTCAAGAGAAGAGGTTGCATGATATTCCGTGGAGTGTTGGCGTGCCTGAGCGTTGCGGCGGTGGGGCTTAGCCTGGCGAAACCGGGCGCCGCCCAGCCGCGGCCGGCGCGGCCCGCCTGGATGAGCGACATGAGCGGGAAGCTCGAAACAGAACTCACTCGCCGCTACGGCGAGGGCCAGCGGGAGCGCATCCGGCGCGGCGTAACGCAGGCGGGCGATTTTTGGCGGGCCGAGGACGGCGATGCGGCGGTCTTCGAAGACTTCGTGCTGCGCAACTTCGCCGGCACTCCGGAGGCGCTGGATACCCTGTTCGGGCGCTATGAGTCGCTGCTGGAGCAGTTGGACGGGCACACCCTCGAGATCACCCTGGCCTTCCGCCGCCAGTCGGACCTTGACCTCGGCCCGGTTCAGCCCTACGACGAGATCTTCGCGGGCTACGATCCGGGCGCTCACTCCAGCGAGGACATGTTCCGGAACAAGCTGGCTTTCGTCGTCCTGCTGAACTTTCCCCTCACCACGCTGGAGCAGCGGCTGCAGGAAGGGCCGCGCTGGACGCGCAGGCAATGGGCCGAAGCACGCCTGGCGCAGCGGTTCTCGCGCCGGGTCCCGGCCGAGGTCAACCTCGCCATCGCGCGGGCCGGCGCGGAAGCCGACCAGTACATCGCCGACTACAACATCTGGATGCACCACCTGCTGGACGAGAACGGCCGGCGCCTGTTCCCGCCCGGCATGCGGCTGCTCTCCCATTGGAACCTCCGGGACCAGATCAAGGCCGACTACGCCGGGAAGGACGGGCCGGCTCGCCAGCGGATGATCGCCCGGGTGATGGAAGCCATCGTCACCCAGCGCATTCCCCAGGCGGTGGTGAACAATCCGGGCGTGGACTGGAACCCGTACACCAACCGGGTGACCCCTTCCGATGTGAAGGATTACGAGGGCCGGCGCGCGGTCTCGGACAAGGCTTCCGCCGATCCCGAGCCGGACACCCGCTATGCGGTGCTGCTGAAAGCTTTCGCCGCCTACCGGGGCATCGACCCGTACTCGCCCACGGCCCCCACCCACATCGCCCGCGTGTTCGATGAAGGCCGTGAACTGCCGGAGGAGCGGGTGAGGAAGATGT
>JADZAF010000111.1 GCA_020852755.1 Bryobacterales bacterium | reverse complement strand
TACGTTCAGGGCCGTCTGATCCAGCATTTGCAGCGCCGCAGCCAGCGGCCGTACCGGCCCCCCCAAGGGGAACCCTGGTTGCGGCACCTGGCGCGGTTAGGGCTGCGCCGTCTGTCGGAGCTTGTGCATGCCTGAAGCGAGAGCTTCCAGGAGAGCCGGATGCGGGAAATCTGCACGTCCGGTTCGACGAGGGGAGAGGAGGTCGCGCCCTTGCGTCGCCCCCTCTCCTACTCTACCGGCTCAGCACGGCCTTCCCGCATCCCGACCGAACACGGCGGCTGCCGTCAGCGCGGGGTCACCAGGGGCCAGGTGGAGCCGGCGGTGAGGCCTCCGTCCACGTACAGCACCTGTCCGGTCATGAAGTCGCTGGCCGCGCTGGAGAGGAAGATGGCCGTGCCCACCAGGTCGCCGGGGACCCCGAGGCGGCGGGCCGGGGTGCGGTCCTCGGCCCAGTGCAGGATCCGCGGGTCTTCCCAGAGCGCCTTGTTCAGGTCGGTGCGGATGAAGCCCGGCGCGATGGCGTTGACCTGGATGTTGTAAGCGGCCCATTCCACGGCCAGAGCGCGGGTCATGGACCCGATGGCGCCCTTGCTGGTCCCGTAGGCGCTGACGCCGGCCAGGCTCACGTGGGTGTGCAGGCTGGCGATGTTGATCACTTTGCCCTGCTTGCGCGCCGCCATGGCCCGGCCGCAGGCGCGCGCCATCAGGAAATTGCCGCGCACGTTCACGCCCAGGATCTGGTCCAGTTTGTCCTCGGGGAAGGTCTCGGCCGCGTGGCGGAAGTTGATTCCCGCAACGTTGAACAGCACGTCGAGCCGGCCGAACTCGACGACGATGTTTTCCACGCAGCGCTCAATCCGGGCGGCGTCGGAGATGTCGCAAACCTGGTAATCGAGCCCGGTCGCTTTCAGGGCGGATTCGCTGCGGGCGCTGACCACCACCCGGGCTCCGGCGGCCGAGAGCGCCTCGGCGATAGCCTTGCCGATGCCGCGCGATCCGCCGCTTACGTGCACCACCTTGTCTTTCACGGAGAACAGTTCGATTGGACTCATGGGGTCATCATCACCTTGATTGCGGGTTCGGTTCCATCCAGAATTCGCAGCAGCAGCGCGGGCGCCTCTTCCAGGCGGACGCGGTGGGTAATCAGCTCGGCGGTACGGATGCGGCCCTCGCGGATCAGTTCGAGGGCGGGTTCGAAATCGGCGTCGTAGAGCCGGCTGGCGGCCAGGAGCAGATCCTTGGCGAAGGCGGCCTTGAGGGGGAGGCGGATCTCTCCAGGCGGCACGCCGTACACGACGATGCGGCCGCCGCGTGCGCAGGCATTCACGGCGTCGCGGACCGTCTCCTCGCCGCCTACGCCGTCGATCACCAGGTCAAAGCGCTTCTCCAGGGCCGAGGGGAAGCCCGCGCGGACGTCGATCGCGCCGTCCGCTCCGAGCCGGCGGGCGAGCGTAAGCTTTTCCGGCACCAGGTCGGTCGCCACCACCTCGGCGGCGCCCAGGGCGCGCGCCGCCTGAATCACCAGCAGGCCGATGTTGCCCGCTCCCATCACCAGCACCCGGCTGCCCGGTTGGATGGAGCCGCGCCGCAGGGCACGCACAGCCACGGCGACGGGCTCCACCATGGCCGCGGTCTCGTCATCCACGTGGGGCGGGACCGCGCGGAGCATATAGTCCTCGACGACTACCTGCTCGGCATAGGCGCCGTGGCGCGAAACCACGCCCAGGACTTCGGTGGAGTCGGAGTGGTGGACCTCGCCGCGGGAAAAGGCCGGATCGGCGCGGTCGCACAGGATGGGGTGAATCACGACCCGGGCGCCGGGCTCCCAGCCTGCCGCGGAGCGGGCTTCGAGAACGACTCCGGCGGCTTCATGGCCGGGCACGATGGGGAAACGGGTGAAGGGGAGCTTGCCGGCAATGCTGGAGTAGTCGGAGCCGCAGACCCCGACCTTGCTCACGCGCACGCGGACCTGGCCGGGCTGGAGGCCGGGAGGCGGCAGTTCGGAGGGCACCAGCTCCCGGGGCGCTTTGAGAAGCAGGGCTTTCATCACGCTCCACTATAAGGCAACCGGGAGGTGATCGGGCCATCCCGTTCACCGCGCGGCTGCACCCGGCGGGCGGCCGGTGCAATCGCCCGCCGTTCACGTGCCGTCACGGCGGCGCGCCCTTTATATTCCTTCTGTTTTGAGGCCCATCGCGCCGGCGGGGAGGGGCGCGGGGCGCCGTGCGACGAAAATAGAGGTGGTGACGGCTAGAGTGGAAGATGGCGGGACGCTGCGGGCCGTGAAAACGGCCAGCATCTGGCGCCGGGCATATGGCAGGCCAGTTGCTATGCGGATTTATTTCGAACGATGGCGGGAGCGCGGATGCGCGATCTACTGCCTGGACCGGGTCGAGGAGCTGGGGCCTGCCCCCGCCGGTGGCCCGGAGCGCGGTGGGAAATCAGTACCAGAACTATTAAGGACTTGATTTCTCAAGCAGATATTGACCTCTCTTTCCGGAACCACTAGAGTACAAGTTGCACGTGACCGAACAAAGAAGAGCCAAACGATTCGAGATTCAACTCCCGGTTGAGATACAGCGGACGGGTTCACTCCGAATGTTTAGGACTGGGCGCACCTGCAACATCAGTTCAGGTGGTGTACTTTTCACCTCAGATGCAGCGGTTGAGGTGGGCGGAATCATCGAATACGTGGTGAATCTTCCGGGCGGACCCAAGAACACGGTGAGTTTGCGCTGTTTGGGCAAGGTGCTCCGCAGTGAGAAGGTGGAAGATTCCAGCGATTCGCCGAACACCTTCGCCATAGCGGCGACCCTGGAGCGTTACGAGTTCCTGCGGTCATAAAACCCGGTTCTCCTTCAGATACTGAACCTCCGGCGGCGGCGCGAGTGACGCCGCGGCGAGGTGAAGGCGTGTGCCCGCCGGCTTTCCGGCCTCCTCTGGTCACCTCGTGCCTCCTCCGTCCCCGGGCAGGTTGCCTCTGGATTCGCTTTCGGGTACTGTAGCAAAGAAAAGGCGAATATCAGATGAACCTCACGCTCGGCTTTCCCGATCTCCCCGAAGAACAGGGCCTGGTCCGGCGGCGCGATCTGGCCTGCGCCCTGGCCCATTTCGAGGCCCTGTCCGAAACGGCCGATGCGGCCGTACGCGCCATCCGGCGCCAGCCGGCCAGGCCGGGCGAATTCGTTGAGATTCCGGAACCGGTTCATCCGCGGATGCGGCAGGCGCTGTTAGCCCGGGGGATCACCAGGCTCTACTGTCACCAGGCGGAGGCCTTTGAAGCCGTGTCGGCGGGGAAAAACGTGGTGGTGGTGACTCCCACCGCCAGCGGAAAGACGCTGTGCTACAACCTCCCGGTGCTGAACCGCCTGCTGACGGAGCCGGACCTCCGCGCGCTGTACCTTTTCCCTACCAAGGCCCTGGCCGAGGACCAGCTGCAGGAACTGAGCGCCGCGGTGGAAACGCTTGGGGCCGGGGTCCGGGCGTTCACCTACGACGGAGACACGCCGCAGGATGCGCGTAAGGCGATCCGGCAGCGCGCCAACATCGTGCTGACCAACCCGGACATGCTGCACACCGGCATTCTGCCGCACCACACCCGCTGGGCGAAGCTCTTCGAGAACCTGCGCTACGTGGTGATCGACGAGCTCCACACCTACCGGGGAGTCTACGGAAGCCACCTTTGCAACCTGCTCAGGAGGATGAAGCGCATCTGCGCGTTTTACGGGTCCAGCCCGCGGTTCATCTGTTCCTCGGCCACGATTGCGAACCCGGGTGAGCTGGCCCAGGCGCTGGCCGAGGCGCCGTTCGACAAGGTGGAACGGAACGGCGCGCCGGCCGGCGAGAAGTTTCTCATCTTCTACAACCCGCCGGTAGTGAACCGGCCGCTGGGGATTCGCCGGAGCTACATCAACGAAGCCCGCCGGATCGCCCTGGAATTCGTGGACCGGGAGCTGCAGACGCTGGTCTTCGCCAACAGCCGGCTGGCCACCGAGGTACTGGTGAAGTATCTGAAGGACGCCTGCGACCGCCGCCCGGCAGGGCCCGGGATCGTACGCGGCTACCGGGGCGGGTATCTGCCCAAGGAGCGGCGGGAGATCGAGCGCAAGCTGCGCAGCGGCGACATACGGGCGGTGGTAGCCACGAACGCGCTGGAACTGGGGGTGGATATCGGTTCGCTGGATGCGGTGGTGATGGCCGGCTATCCGGGCACCATCGCCTCGACGTGGCAGCGGGCGGGGCGGGCGGGCCGGAGGCAGAAGGCTTCGGCGGCGGTGCTGGTGGCCTCGAGCGCGCCCCTGGATCAGTACATCGTGGAGCATCCGGACTATTTCTTCGAGCGGGCGCCGGAGCATGCCTACATCAATCCCGACAACCTGGAGATCCTGCTGGCGCATTTGAAGTGCGCGGCGTTCGAACTGCCGCTGCGGGAGGGCGAGAAGTTCGGCGCCCACGATACGGCGGAGTTGTGCCGGTTCCTCGAGGAGGCGGGCTTCCTGCACTTCTCGGGTGGCGCCTGGCACTGGACTTCCGAGACCTACCCTGCCGATGCCGTCAGCCTGCGGGCGGTCACCAGCGACAATTTCGTCGTGATCGACATCACCGGGGAGCCGGTGGTGATCGCGGAAGTCTCCTTCCCGGCCGCGTTGACCACTTTGCACGAGAAGGCCATCTACTTGCACGAGGCGCGCCAGTACCACGTGGAGCGGTTCGACTACGCGGAGCGCAAGGCGTACGTGAAACGGGTGGAGTCCGACTACTTCACCGACGCCATCGACTATACGCAGGTGAAGATTCTGGAGCCTTTCGAGGAAAGCGGGATCGGCGAGGCCCGGAAGCTGCACGGGGAAGTGCGGGTCAACCGGCAGATCGTGGGCTTCAAGAAGATCAAGTTCTACACGCTGGAGAACGTGGGCGCCGGGGACCTCTCGATGCCCGAGCAGGAGATGCACACCAGCGCCTTCTGGCTGCACTTCCCTTCCGGATTCCTGGCCCGGTTCGCGGACCTGACGCCCAGCCAGAAGCAGAGCGGGCTGGCGGGACTGGGGAACCTGCTGCGCACCATCGCGGCGCTGCTGCTGATGTGCGACCCGCACGACCTGGGCGTGGCCTTCAGCGAGGACCTGTCCGCCGGCCCGGTCTTCGAGCCCAACCTGTACCTGTACGACAACTACCCGGGAGGGATCGGGCAAAGCGCGCCGCTGTTCCGGATGGCGCCCCGGCTGCTGCGCGAAGCGGCGGAGCTGCTGGCCCGCTGCCCGTGCGAGGCCGGCTGCCCGTCGTGCATCGGGCCGCTGGGAGAGACCGGTGAAGGGGGAAAAGAGGCGGCGGGGCGAATGCTGGCGGCGTTGAACGCGTAGGGTTGCGGAGTGCGGTGACAGACGCCACTGTCCACGCGGCGCAAAGGGCGCGCCTTGGGACAGTGGAGTCAGTCACCGCAGCAGGGAGGACGGCGCTGGGGGGGGTGACAGACGCCACTATCCACGCGGCGCAACGGGCGCGCCGCAGCGGGGAGGGCGGCGCTGGAGGGGGGTGACAGACACCGCTGTCCACGCGGCGCAAAGGGCGCGCCGCGGCGGGGAGGGCGGCGCTGGAGGGCGGTGACAGACACCGCTGTCCACGCGGGGCAAAGGGCGCGCCGCAGCGGGGAGGGCGGCGCTGGAGGGGGGTGACAGACACCGCTGTCCACGCGGCGTAGACGGCGCGCCGCAGCGGGGAGGGCGGCACCGGAGTGCGGTGACAGACGCCACTGTCCACGCGGCGCAAAGGGCGCGCCGCAGCGGGGAGGGCGGCGCCGGAGGGCGGTGACAGACACCACTGTCCACGCGGCGCAAAGGGCGCGCCTTGGGACAGTGGAGTCAGTCACCGCAGGAGTCGGTCACCGCGTTCCGCGACGGAAACTAATGGCGAGAGGCGGGCTGGTCGGGGAAGACCGCGTATCCTTCCGGGGGCGGGTAGAGTCCGGCGAGCAGTTCCAGGCGGCGGCGCAGGTAGCGGCTGGGCAGCTGGCGGGGCCCGGTTTCGACGTCGATATCGCAGCAGATTCCGTGCAGGTAGAGGGTCAGGGTATCGATAAAGGACTGCCGGGCGTAGTCGCGGAACAGCCTGGTCTCTTTCCGGATGTTGGTCTGGCGGCGCAGCAGGGCCTGTTTCTGGTGCCAGCTGTGCTCATCGACCTCGCCGTGCACCTCGAGCTTCAGCTCCTCGCGGAGCAGGCGGTAGTAGCGGTCGCGGTCCTCCGGCTTCCAGTGGTCGGCGGCCAGGGCGGCCAGGGCATTGTAGAACAGGTAGTGGTAGTCGGCCACCTCTTCTTCCTTGGTGGCGAAGGCCAGGATGACTCCCTCGCCGCTGACCACCTGGGCGGAAAAAACCTGGCGGTTCTCTCCGGGCTTTTCAAATACGACGTATTCGCCCGCTCCGGCATCGGCCCGCTCCAGGTACGGAACCAGGAGGATCCCCAGGGGAGGCAGCAGGGCCGAGACGGCCGCGGGCACCGCCGCGATCGGTTCCTGCAAATACTGTTTCACCTCCTCCTCCACCAACGGAGCGGCCGAGAAATACGAGACCGTGTTGGAGAGGGGGATCATCTCGTTCTGAAAGCGGTTGGCCAGTTCCTGAACCGTGAGCCGGGAACGGCCGGTCTCGATGGGCATGCGGTGATTCGATTTTACCAGATCCCTACAGGGGGGCTACGCGCCGCCAGCTCTTTCCCACCTGCACGAGGAGTTCCGTGCCGTCCCAAGACATTACCAGGTCCTGGCATTTCCGGCCGTTCACGGAGACCGCCCCGGCTTTGATCTTTCGCACGGCCTCGCTGACCGATCCGGCCAGGCCGACGCGGAAGAGCATCTTGTCCAGGCGCACCCCGGAGTCCAGGCGGGCTTCCAGCGGCATGGCGGCGACCGGGATGTCGGGCGGAATCTCGTGGCGGCGCACCACGCTGTCGAACAGGCCGGCGGCGCGTTCCACCTCGGCGGCCGGGTGGAAATCGGAGGTGATGCGGCGGGCCAGCTCGAGCTTGGCGTCCATGGGATGGATGGTGCGAAGCCGGGCCACCTCGGCGGGGGTCGCCTCGGTCAGCAGCTCGTAGTACCGCCACATGAGCTCGTCGCTGATCTGCATGACCTTGCGGAACATCACCTCGGCCGGTTCGGTGATGCCGATGTAGTTGCCCAGCGACTTGGACATCTTGTTGACGCCGTCGATGCCTTCGAGCAGGGGCGTGGTAGCCACGATCTGGGGAAGTTGGCCGTAGTCGCGCTGGATCTCGCGGCCTACCAGGAGGTTGAAGCGCTGATCGGTGCCGCCCATTTCGACGTCCGCCCGGATGGCCACGGAGTCGTAGGCCTGGGCCAGCGGGTAGAGAAGCTCATGGACCGAGATGGGCGTGCCTTCCTTGTAGCGTTTGGCGAAGTCGTCGCGTTCCAGCAGGCGCGCCACGGTGTAGTGGGAGCACAGCCGGATGACGGCGTCGAACTGCAGCGAGCCCAGCCAGTGGCTGTTGAAGCACACCTCGGTGCGGTTCCGGTCCAGAATCTTGAAGACCTGGGACTTGTAGGTTTCGGCGTTGCGCTCGATCTCCTCCCGGGTCATGGGCGGGCGGGTGACGTTGCGGCCGGAGGGGTCGCCGATCATGGCCGTCATGTCACCGATGACGAAAACCACGGTGTGGCCCAGATCCTGGAAATGCTTCATTTTCCGCAGCAGGACGGTGTGGCCGAGGTGCAGGTCGGGGGCGGTGGGATCGAATCCGGCTTTGACGCGCAAGGGGCGGCCGGTGCGGGCGGATCCGGCCAGCCGTTCGCGGAGGTCTTCCTCTCGGATCAGGTCGGCCAGGCCGCGCTTGAGATACGCCATCTGTTCGTCGATGGCCCAGGATGTCTTGTTCATGCTTGATTTTCCGTGGCGCAGCTCGAATGAAAACGGCTCAGACCGCCGCCCGCCAGGGTACTCTTTCATTCTAGCCAAGGGGAGCGCAAAACCGGAGAGAGGCCGGTCCCTTCCGGCCAGCGGCCGGTTCGCCCGTCCCCGGTTGGGTTGCCGGCGCTTCCGGTAACCTCGCAGCCCGAAGCACCGTGCTCCTGCTCACAAGCGCCGGCCGATTTGGGAAGCGGCGGGTTAAAATAAGAAAAATGAAGACTGTGGCACCCTCTTCGTGTACCCGCGTTCTGATCGTGGATGACGAAGAGAATCAGAGGACTGGCCTGGCCAGCATGATTTCCTCCTGGGGCTTTGCCGCGGAAACGGCGGCGGACGGCCAGGATGCGCTTGAAAAGCTGGCCTCTTTTCAGGCTCACGTATTGATCACCGACCTGATGATGCCGCGAATGGACGGCTTTGAACTGCTGCGGCGGCTGAGCTCCCAGGGCGGCGGTCCGCCCGCTATCGTGCTGACAGCCTTCGGAAGCATCGAGACGGCCATTTCGACCATTCACGACATCGGGGCTTTCTGGTTTCTGGAGAAGCCGATCCAGCCGCACGCCCTGCGGGTGCTTCTGGAGCGGGCCGCTTCCCAGAGCCGGCTGGCGGAAGAAACCGAGCGGCTGCAGCGCCAGCTCAGCTACCAGGGGGTATTGGGGAACCTGGTGGGCAACTCGCCGGGCATGCAGCAGGTGTTCTCGCTGATACGCCAGGTGGCGCCCAGCACGGCCGCGGTCCTGGTGACCGGGGAAAGCGGCACGGGCAAGGAACTGGTGGCCCGCGCCATCCACGGCCTCAGCCCGCGCAGCCACAGTCCTTTTGTAGCCATCAACTGCGCGGCGCTGCCCGAGACGCTGATGGAGAGCGAGTTGTTCGGGCACGAGAAGGGGGCCTTCACCGGCGCGGTGGAGCGCCGGGCCGGCTGCCTGGAACTGGCGCAGAACGGCACGCTGCTGATGGACGAGATCGGGGAGATGCCCATCGGCACGCAGGCCAAGCTGCTGCGCGTGCTGGAGGACTCGCGGGTGCGCCGGCTGGGCGGCAAGTCCGAGATCGTGGTGGACGTGCGCATCATCGCGGCCACCAACCGGGTGCCGGAGGACGCCATCAAGAAGGGACAGCTCCGCGAGGACCTCTACTACCGGCTGAATGTTTTCCATATCGCCCTGCCGCCGCTGCGGGAGCACAAGGAGGACCTGCCGGTCCTGACCGAGGCGCTTCTGCGGGATCTGAACAAGAAGCACAACTGCCGGGTTGCGGACGTGGAGCCGGCCGTGCTGGAGGCGTTCCGGCGCCATCACTGGCCGGGCAATGTCCGGGAACTGCGCAACGTGCTGGAGCGGGCGGTGATCCTGGCCGGCGAAGGCAGCATCACGGCCGCCCACCTGCCCTTCAACTTCGGGGCGCCGGCCGGGGCCCCGCGGCGGCCCGAGCCGGACGATACCGATTCGGTTCGCCTGAGAGTCGGGGCCACGGTCGGCGAGGCGGAGAAGGCGCTGATCCAGCTCACCCTGCAGCACACCAAAAATAACAAGACCCGGGCAGCCGAAATCCTGGGAATCAGCCTGAAGACGCTGCACAATAAGTTGAAGGAGTATGGCGCCAGCGAAGGGGAAGCCGCGGCAGGAGCCGAGTAGGAGCGCGGGTTTCCGGGAGACCCCCGGTTCCCCGCGATTGCCCGTCGCGTCCGCATAAATGTCCCTCAAGACCCGTCTGCGGATCTCGATCGTGGTCCCTGTGATCACGGTGGTGATCGTGCTGTCCGTCCTGAATCTGCGGCAGTTCGTGGAGAGCAAGTTCGGGGACGCGCTGAACCGGGCCCAGGGGACCGCGTCCCAGGTGGTCAGCTTCCTGCTGGCGCGCATTCCCGAACAGGCCGCTTCGCAAAAACCTGCCTCGCGCACTCCCGAACAGCAAAAAGAACTGTGGATGCAGATCGTTGAAAGCGACGAAGCGGTGGCGGTGCTGCTGCAGAATTCGGTGGCCAACACGCGCGACGTGATCGAGATCCTGATCGTGGGGCACGACGGGCGGACGCTGGCCAGCTCCAACCCGGCGGCGCTGGGCGAAGTGGTGCGGCAGCATCCGGATGCCGCGGCGTGGCAGCAGAAGCGCTTCTGGGAGCAGCTGATCGAGATCTTCCACGCTCCGGGGAATTACGAAGTGAGCGTTCCGCTGGGTGTGGTGGGGCAGCAGGAGCCCGTATTCACGGTGAAGGCGGTGATCTCGGCGGTCCTGTTGCGGGAGGCGCTGCGCCCGGAGCTGATCAAGCTGGCGGCTATCTCCTTTTCCGGCCTGGGACTCTCGCTGCTGCTGGCCGTCATCGTCTCCAACGTGGCGCTGGCCTCGCTGGCCCGCCTGGGCGAGGCAATCGACCAGATCACCAAGGGCGAAACCGACAAGGAAGCGGAGCCGCCGGCCCGGGCCGAAGCCAAGGAGATGGCCGCGGTCCAGTCCAAGCTGACGCTGCTGGGGCAGCAGTTCCGGGGCGCGCGGAAGGACGCGGTGCAGCTGCGGTCCAGCATCGAGCAACTGCTGGAGAAGCTGGAAGCCGGCGTCCTGCTGTTCGACCAGAGCGGGCAGTTGATCGTGGCCGGCCGGGCGGCCGAACGGATCCTGGGATGGCGGCGCAGCGAGATGGCGGGGCGGCGGCTGGAGGACCTGTTTCCCTCTTCCACGCCGCTCGGCGCGGTGGTGCGAACCTCCATCGAGCTGGGCAAGCCGATCAAGGATTTCTCTTATATAATCGAGCAGGCGCCGGCGGGACCGCTGACGGTGCTGATCAGCCTGGAAGTGCTGGAACACTTCTCGACTCACCAGCGCATCGGGACTCTGGTAACCATTCGGGAAGCGGAGCCGCGGCGGCAGATCGAATCGCACCTGGAAGTGGCTACAAGGCTGGCGGGCATCAGCCGCCTGACCAGCGGCGTGGCGCACGAGATCAAGAACCCGCTGAATGCCATCGCCCTGCACCTGGAAGTGCTGAAGTCCAAGCTGGACGAGGACGGCGAGGGCGCGGCGGAGATCCAGGTGATCACGCGCGAGATCCGGCGGCTGGACCGGGTGGTGAAGACCTTCCTGGATTTCAACCGCCCGGTGGATCTGAAGATGCGCGAGGTGGACCTGGTGAGCCTGCTGCGCGAGATCTCCGCCCTGGTGAGCCTGCAGGCCAAGGAACAGGATGTGAAGGTGGAGTTCGAAGCCGATTCGGGAACGGCGCCCATCCGGGCCGACCGCGACCTGATCAAGCAGGCGATCCTGAACGTGGTGGTGAACGGCGTGGAGGCCATGCGCAACGGCGGGCGCCTTCTCATCCGGGTAACGCGCAGCGGAGACGAACAGGTATTGACGATTTCGGATCAGGGAATCGGGATTCCACCGGAACTGAAAGAGAAGGTTTTTAACCTGTATTTCAGCACCAAGAAAAACGGTTCCGGAATTGGTTTGGCGATGACATTTCGAGTGGTTCAACTGCACAGTGGTACAATCGAGTTCACGAGCGAACCGGGGAAAGGGACCACCTTCTGGTTCCGTTTTCCGGCTTTCGCGGATGGCAGAACTTCGGTGGCCGAATCAGCCGCGGGATGAGCTTGGCATGATCCGGTTTGCAATCGCGCTACTGGCAGTTTTCCTGGGCACCTTGCCTTCGTGCGCCATATTGCGCAAGAAATCCGAACCCAGGGCGGTGCGGCCGTCGCGCCCGTTCCATCCGCCCGCGACGCGGGCGACCGCTGAGCCCCCCCCTCTGGACCTGATGGATCCTCCGGTGCTGGAGACCGAGCCGCCGGTTTGGGAACTGGCTCTGCATTTCCCCCAACCGGAGCTACCCGAGCCCCCGCAGAGGCCGGCGGTGCGGCGCCCCGCGCGGCCGGAGTCGTCCAAGGAAGAAGCGGAACTCGCTGAGGAGACACCCCCGCAGGCCCCCCCACTGCAGCTCGGCCAGATCCTGTCGACGGAGCAGCGCAGGCAATATAATCAGCTGATTGACCAGGATTTGAACCAGGCCCTAAAGAGCCTGGCGGCCTTGAACGGCCGCAGCCTTACATCGGAGCAGGTGGAGTCGGCGGCTTTGATTCACACTTTTATCCGCCAGGCGAGGGAAAATAGGGATCAGGATCCGATACGGGCCAGGAACCTGGCGGAACGCGCCGCGCTCCTGGCCCAGCATCTCGAAAAGAACGTCCGCTGAGGAGGCCTCCCGCCGGACTGGCTACTGCATCCGCCTTTCGCTGGTGGTCTGAGGGGAAGAGCCGCCCGTGCTGGCGGACAACTGGGGCGACATCACCTTCACTTCCACGCGCCGGTTCTGCTGCCGTCCGCTGCGGCTGCTGCTGTCAGCGACGGGCGCGGCCTCTCCGAATCCGGCCATGTGGATGCGATAGAGCGGAACCTTGTGATCCAGCGCGAGGTAGTGGACCACGGCATTGGCCCGCCGCCGGCTCAACTCCAGGTTGTACTCCCGGGAACCGGTGGCATCGGTGAAGCCCTCGACCTGGATGACGTAGTGGGCGGTCTTGTTGACGGTTTGGGCGATCGCGTCCAGCTTGCCCCTGGCCTCTTCGGTCAAGGTGGCCTTGCCGAATCCGAACAAAATGCTCTCGCTGGTCACCGGCTGGTAGTTGTCGAGATTCTCGATGGTCTGGGCCAGTTCATCGCTTCGGGCCAGTCCCTTCTGAGCGAGCTGATGGGCGCCCTGGGCCTGCTGTTCCGCCTGGCCGGCGCGCTGGTCGGCCCGGGCGGCGGCATCGGCGGCCTGTCCGGCTCGGTTGTCGGCGGCCAGAGCCTTTTCCTCCACCCGCGACAGACCCGCCTGGGTCTTCTCCTCGAGGCCGGCGATCTTCTGGTTCGACTGCTGCTCTACTTCGCTGACCCGCTGGTTCACCGGGTCCACCTGCTGGCGAACGTACTTCTTCGTGGCGCAACCCGTGGCCAGCGTCAGACTGAGCAGAACTCCGGCGAGCGGAGCCATCTTCGCGAAATACATAATCTGTGTTGCCTCCTTCCGGCATCCGCTGGATGAGCACGCCTGGTTCCAGAATGCTCCGGGACACGACTCCGCTACGCTCGCTTCGAGTCCGGAGGGGCCGCCACCGCGCTTACAAGTTGCTGAAACAAAAGGAAAGCCACAGGAGGAGCCCGGGTTTCAGGGGCGGATTCCGGAGCGCCGCTTCCAACGGGAGTTCACCCGCGCGCCGGGCAAATTGTGGGTTTGTTCGCACTTTTTACCTACTCTTCTTTTCATGGGGGAAGGGAAAGAATCGACGAGCGACCCTCGTCTGCGGCGAGGGCCGCCCCGGGCGCCGGGTGCATCCGGACGCCCTCAGCCTCCCCCTGCACGGTGGAGCCGCCCAAGGGAAGGTAAGAACCGTCCTGCCGGTTAAATTAAGCCGGGTACGACCGGGCCGCGCGGCACATCCAGCAGCGTAAGAGGAACATTTTTCACATCCTTGGTGTAAAAAGTGCTGCCTTTCGGGCTTCCCAGTCGCACTGCACCTCAGGCGTGCAATCGCGGGACCAAGGGGGAAGTGACCGGGGCCTTACAGGAGGCAGGCGGGGGGAAGGCGGAGGGGAGGACCACTCCTTGCAGTCGCGGCTCGGTCTGGAAACGCGGGGCGACATCGCAGTATGGCTTTCAGTTCGAGTGTGGGGGACGGTTCCGGAGAAGATGCGCCAGCAGGGCGCGGTCGACTTCCAGGCCGGCGGGCGGAGTCGGTTCCTCCAGGCCGCCCGCGCAGCTCCGGAGATGACCGGCCAACGCAGCGAGCAGTTCCATCTCTTCGGCCTGCCGGGCCGTGCAGGGGCCGGTATGGCGGCAGGATCGCTCCGTGGAGTCCAGTTCGCGGCGCAGGGCGCCCAGGTCGCGGCGGCGCAAGGCGCCCAGCAGGTTCCAGGCATGGCCGGCGGGAGCAGGCGGGACGCGGACGGGCGGGGCACTGGTGTGTCGCATGGCTTCTCTCTGCTTCTTATCGGAGCGCGGGAAGCGATTTTGAGCGAATTCCGAGGGCCGGCAATGCGGGTTTCATCCGATAAGCAACAACGTGAGGTGCGCAATGATCCAGCTGACCCGCCTGAACCATGCGCCGCTGGTTCTGAACTCCGATCTCATCGAACACATGGAGGTTACGCCCGATACGGTCATCACCCTGACCACCGGGCAGAAGCTCATGGTTCTGGAGTCGGCCGAGGAAGTAGTGGCGCGGGTGATCGCCTTCCGCCGGGCCATCCTGAACGGCGTTCTGAATTGCGGATACATCCCGGAAGGGGCCTATGGCGGCTAGTTCCCCGGCCCAGGGGACCAGGCCCCGGGCGCCAGGCAGGAAACCGGACATCGCTACGCTGGGCGGCCTGCTGATGGCCCTGGGAGGGATTGTCGGCGGGTTGATCCTGGAGGGCGGAGCGATCAAAGAGATCCTCAAGCCCACCGCCGCGCTGATCGTTTTCGGAGGCACCCTGGGCGCGGTCATGGTGACGACGCCGCAAAAGGTGCTGGTGCGGGCGGCGAAACAGCTGGGCACGGTTCTGTTTGAACGCGCCCAGTCGGCCGATGCCGTGGTCGAGGAGATCATCGTCTATGCCACCAAGGCCCGCAAGCACGGCATCGTGTCGCTGGAGCAGGACGCCGCGCAGATCGCCGATCCCTTCCTGAACAAGGCCGTGAACCTGGCGGTGGACGGGACCGACCCCCAGGAGATCCGCAAGATGATGGAAGTGGAGATCGGCATCACCGAGCGGGATCTGGAAGCGGAGGCGAAGGTCTACGAAGCGGCCGGAGGGTACGCGCCGACCATCGGGATCATCGGCGCGGTGATCGGCCTCATCCAGGTGATGAAGAACCTGGCCAACATCGACGAAGTGGGGCACGGCATCGCCACCGCTTTCGTGGCGACCATCTACGGGGTGGGCGCCGCCAACGTCTTCTTCCTTCCCGCGGGCAACAAGATCCGCGCGCGCGGCGCCACCATCGTCCAGATGAAGGAACTGATGCTGGAAGGGGTGATCGGCATCGTGGAGGGGCTGAACCCCAAGCTGATCCGGGGCAAGCTGGAAGTCTACCTGGAGCGGGGAGGAAAACCGGCCAGGGAGGCCAAGGCCAAGGCTGCCGGCGTGGGGGAGGCGGCCGCAGCGGCGGCGCGGGGATAGCGGAATGTCGCGCCGGAAGAAACACGCGGGCCACGAGAACCATGAGCGCTGGCTGGTTTCCTACGCCGACTTCATCACCCTGCTGTTTGCCTTCTTCGTGGTGATGTTCGCCAGCTCGCAGGCCAACAAGGACAAGGCGCAGCGCGTTTCCGAATCGGTGCGGCGGGCGCTGGAGGAGAATCAGGTGGCCAGCGCGCTGGCCGGGATCCTGGGCGGCACGGCGCACAAGAAGGGCTCGGGCAATGCGCAGATGCGCGGTCCGGGCGGATCGGAGAGGAGCGAAGACCAGCCGGCGGGGAACCGCGAGGTGGAGTTGGCCGCCTCGGTGGCGGCACTGGAGTCGCAGTTGAAAGTGGAGATCGAGGCCGGGCTGCTGGAGGTGAACCTGGAGCCGCGCGGCCTGGTGGTGAGCTTGCGCCAGGCGGCCTTCTTTCCCTCGGGTGAAGATGTGATCGAGCCGGGCACTTTCCCGGTGTTGGAGAAGATCGCCGCGGCCGTGCAGCCGCTGCCCAACCGGATCCGCCTGGAGGGACATACGGATTCCGATCCCATTCACAATCACCGCTTCCGCTCCAACTGGGAGCTTTCGACGGCGCGGGGCGTGGCCCTGCTGGTGCTGTTCACGGAGCGCTACCGGATTCCCTCCGGCCGTTTCTCCGTGGCAGGGTACGCGGAGAACGTGCCGGCGGCTCCGAATGAAAGCGAAGAAGGCAAGGCGCGGAACCGGCGCGTGGACGTGGTGATCCTGAATGAGTTCGGACTGCGTTCCGAGCCCCAGCCGCGGGCCGGCGCGCCGGCTCCGGAGAGCGGGCCGCACGGCGGCGCCTGATGATGGCGTGGCTGCCAGACCGCTCCTCGCGGTCGCGGCCCGGTATGCAGGTTCTCCCGTTCCTGAACGTGGGAAATGGCAGGCCGCTGCGCTCCGGCGCCCGAAGGGCGCGCAGGCCCAGGGCGAACTCCCTTCGCTATGATTGAGAAGATGACCCCAGCTTCCGCACTCACACATCCCGCGGTGGAACTCGAACGGGACTATCTGCTCCAGAATTACAGCCGGTATCCGCTGGTCATTCATCGCGGCAGAGGGCCCTACGTGTACGACACGGCGGGCCGGCGCTACCTGGATTTCATCTCCGGCATCGGAGTCAACGCTCTGGGTCACGCGCATCCTCGCATCGTGGGGGTGATCCGCCAGCAGGCCGCGCTGCTGATTCACTGCTCCAACCTCTACTATCACGAGTACCAGGGCCCGCTGGCCCAGCGGCTGGCCCGCATCAGCGGGCTGGAGCGGGTGTTCTTCGCCAACTCGGGCACCGAGGCCATGGAAGGCGCCCTGAAAATGATCCGGGCGCACGGCCGGAAATCCGGAGCGGAGAAACATGAGATCGTCTCGCTGGAGAACTCGTTCCACGGGCGCACGCTGGGAGCGTTGTCCGTCACCGGACAGGCGAAGTACCGTGCGGACTTCGAGCCGCTGCTGCCCGGGGTCCGGATCATTCCGGCCAACGATCCGGCGGCGCTGGAGCAGGCCGTCAGCGAGCGCACGGCGGGGATCGTGCTGGAGTGGATTCAGGGTGAGGGCGGGGTGTACGGCCTGCCGGCCGGGTACGCGCGCAAGGCGCGGGAACTGGCCGACCGCTACGATGCGCTGCTGGTGATGGACGAGATCCAGTGCGGGATCGGGCGGCCGGGCGTCTACTTCGCCTACCAGATGGAGGAGCCGCCTCCGCAGCCGGACATCACCGTGGCGGCCAAGCCGCTGGCTTGCGGCCTGCCGCTGGGAGCCATCATGTGCAATGCGAAGGCCGCCGCGGCGATCGGGCCAGGCCAGCACGGCACCACCTTTGGCGGCGGCGCGCTGACCTGCCGGGTGGCCCTGGAGTTCCTCGATATTCTGGACGAGCTTCTGCCGGCCATCCGGCGCGTCGGGCTGTACTTTCAGCAGGAGCTGATGGAACTGGCGCGGAAGAGCGCCATCGTCAAGGAATTGCGCGCCTTCGGATTGATGATCGGTCTGGAACTGAACGAGCCCGGCAAGCAATACGTGCTGGACGCCATGGCGCAAGGGCTGCTGATCAACTGCACGCACGAAAACGTCCTGCGCTTCCTGCCGCCGTACATCATCACCGAGCGCGAGGTGGACGCGGCCGTGAAGGTGCTGGGCAAGCTGCTGCGGAAGTAGCCCGCGAAATCCGAGGACCGGTCTCGCAGACTTGCCGTTTGCATGAGGAGCACGCTGTCAGCGCTCAGCATCTAGCGGTCCGTCGAAGTGAAACGCATGCCGGGTGCGCTGATCAAGAAAGCTGATCGCTGATCGCCGGCCGCTGACAGCTGCCCTCCGCTGCCAGCTCCCCTCCTAAAGATTCCAGCTATCGTCTGCTGTGGCTACAGCAGATCCTCACGCTTGCGCTTTTCCAGCAACTCGACGATGCCTCCGACGCGCTGGGCCTGAGCGCGATCGGCCACCAGCAGCGCGTCGGGGGTGTCCACCACAATCAGGTCCTGGACGCCCAGCAGGGCCACCAGTTTTCCGGACGCATCCACGTAGTTGCCGCGGCTGCCGGTGAACAGCGCCTCGCTGCGCGCCACGTTGCCGTCGGCATCGTGCGGCAGCAGCTCGTACACGGCGTTCCAGCTGCCCACATCGCTCCAGCCGATCTCGTCGCAGGGCACGCCCAGCACGCCCTTGGCTTTTTCCAGGACGGCGTAATCGATGGAGATCTTCTCGCACTTCGGGAAGACCTCCTGGAGGCGCGCGGAGAAGCCGCGGTCGGTGAAGCAGGGCAGGGTCTGCAACAAACGCGCCGTCCCGGGCAGGTGGCAGGCGAGGGCTTCCAGCAACACCGGCGTGCGCCAGAAGAACATCCCGGCGTTCCAGTAGAACCGGCCGGAAGCCACGTAGCGCCGGGCTGCGGCGAGGGCGGGCTTCTCATGAAACCTGACTACCGGGGAGGGCTGGCCGGTCCTGGCCCCTTCGGCGAACTCCACGTAGCCGTAGCCGGTCTCCGGCCAGCGGGGCTGGATGCCCAGCACCACGATATGTCCCTGGGCCGCCGCCCGGTAAGCGGCACGAAGAAAGCGCAGGTAGCGGGCGGGCTTGCCGATCACCTGGTCGGCCGAGAAGACCCCCATGACGGCGTCGGGATCCAGGGAATGCAGAATGCGGCCCGCCAGGCCGATGGCCGGAGCGGTATTGCGCGGAACGGGTTCGGCCAGGATCTGGCGCCGCGGCACCTCCGGAAGCTGCCGCGTGATCTCGTCCTTCAGGTGCGTGCTGGTGAGGATCCAGAGCCGCTCGGGAGGCAGCAGCGGCCGCAGCCGGTCCACGGTCTGCTGGATGAGGCTGCGCTCGCCGACCACGCTCAAGACCTGCTTGGAATGACTGCGGCGGCTGCGCGGCCAGAAACGCGTGCCCCGGCCCCCGGCCAGAATCAGCCCGTAGTAGTTCGCCATGTCTCGCCGTTCAGTTTTGGATGGGATAGCCCCGGATGAGGTGGAAGGTGCGGCGCCACCGGGTCTTGGTGAAGAAATTCTGGGCCAGGTCCAGCAGGTGGTCCACGCTGATCAGGGGATGGGAGAGCGCCGAGGTCGGCGCATCATAGGACCAGTAGATGATGAGCGGCTTGCCGATGATGTTCTCGCGCGGCACGAAGCCCCAGTAACGGCTGTCCAGGGACGAGTCGCGGTTGTCTCCCATGGCGAAATAACTGCCGGGGGGCACCACGACCTCGCCGTTGCGCACCTGCTGCTCCAGCATCTGCTGGCCCGATTCGCTCAGCGCCACGTTGGGCTCGCCCGGGAAGTTGTCGCGGTAAGAGTCGATATAAGGCGTCTTGTGGTACTTGTAGGGCTCGCTGAGGGGCTTGCCGTTCAGGAAGACCTGCTTGTTCTCGATGCGGATGCGGTCGCCGGGAACGCCGATCACCCGCTTCACGAAGGTCTGGCGGATATCCACCGGGAAGCGGAAGACGATGATGTCCCCCCGCTTGACGTCCTTGTAGGGCAGCAGGTGCCTGCTGATGGGCCCGGCCGGAGCGTAAGCCAGCTTGTCCACCAGCAGGTGATCCCCGATCAGCAGGGTGTCTTCCATGGAGCCGGTGGGGATGACGAAGGCCTGCACCAGGGTCGTCATGCCGAACAGCAGCAGGATGATGGTGACGGTCCATTCGGCCAGGGCGCCGCGAGGCGGGTCTCCCTTGGCCGTCTTGACGGTCTCCACTACGTTCTCGTCCAGGGCACTTTTCTCGTGGCTCACGTTCTTTTATTCTATCGAATGCACGGCAAGATTGGGTATGATGAAAGGACGCCTGGAGACTTCTTGAGCACAGCTACAAGACCGTCTGAGATCGTTGCGAAATCCGCTCCAGCCAAACGGGGAATTCTCCTGGTCTTCTGCTGCACCCTGCTGGGCGCCGCCGCGCAGGTGCTGATGAAGAGCGGGGCGGCCGCCATCACCAGCCCGGGTATCCTGGGGATCCTCACCAACCTGCCGGTGATGGCCGGATACTGCCTGTACGGCATCAGCACCGTGCTGCTGGTGCTGGCCCTCAAGGACGGGGAACTCTCCATCCTCTATCCGGTGATTGCCCTGACCTACGTCTGGGTGATGGTTCTCTCGGTCTGGTTCTTCCGGGAGGCGTTGAACGCCTTCAAGGTAGCCGGAGTCTCGACCATCATCATGGGGGTGTGTGTGCTGGGGAGGGCCGGCCGCAAGCCATGAGCAC
>JADZAF010000110.1 GCA_020852755.1 Bryobacterales bacterium | reverse complement strand
TCGCCGCGCGGGCCTACCTGGGCATGATCAGCCATCACGCCCTGGTGCAGGTGCTGTTCGGCGAGAGAATCCTGAAGACCGGCCGGAAGCCGTTGATCGCGGCCATGGTCGGCACGTTCCTGGAAGGCATGGCGATTCGTTGATCGCCGGGGGGGAAATGTATCAAACAACCCGGGTATCCCGTAGCTTCCGAGCCATCTCCTGAGCAGGATTTCGCGTCTATTCCGAGGGGTCCCGACTGTATCAAGAGTGGTCGAACTATGAGAATCCCTATTTTCTTTGCACTGATCCCGCTGGTCTTCGCCGCGGGCTGCTCGCGCCAGCAGGGTTCCGTCGGCGCCAGGGCGGCCACCACGGCGGAAACGCCGCCGCTGGAAGTCGCGGTGCGCCCGGTTGAGGTCCGCCAGGTGGAGAAGACCATTTCCGTCACCGGATCCCTGCATCCGGATGAAACCGTGAACCTGAGCGCGGAAGTCGCGGGCACGCTGGCGCGGGTGTACGCCGATTTCGGACAGAACGTGCGGCGCGGTCAACTGGTTGCCGAACTGGACCGGCGCGAACTGGCCTTGCAGGCCGAGCGGGCGCGCGCGGCCCTGCAGCAGGCCCTGGCCCGGGTGGGCCTCGATCCCGGGCAGGAGGAGGCTGCTCTTACCTCCACGCCCGCCATCCGCCAGGCCCAGGCGCAGTATGAAGACGCACGCTTCAAGTACGAAAGCGCAGAGCGCCTGGTGAAGAGCGGCGACATCTCGCGCGAGCGGCACACCGAACTGGAGAAGACGCTGCGCGCGCGCGAGGCCGCGCTCGAAGCCGCGCGTGACGAACTGCGCACCCAGCTCGCGGTGATCGCCGGCCTGCGGGCCGAGCTGAAGCTGGCCGAGAAGCGTTTGGGTGACGCCACCGTCCGCGCTCCCTTCGACGGCGCCGTCACCGGCCGCCTGGCCTCCCCGGGCCAGTACCTGAAGGAAAACACGCCCATCGTCACCATCGTGAAGGCGAGTCCGCTGCGGCTGCGCGTGGAGGTCCCGGAATCGGCCGTGAGTGAACTCCGGGTGGGCACCTCGCTCAGTTTCACTACCGACGCCGCGCCCGGCAAGAGCTTTCACGCCGTGGTCCGCGAATTGAATCCCGCCCTGGACGCGCGGTCGCGCTCGCTCACCGCCGAGGCCCGGCTGGTGGAAGCCGACGGTGTGCTGAAGCCCGGCATGTTCGTCCAGGTGCGGCTGATCGTGGCTCGCGACGCCCGGGTCGTCATGGTGCCGAAAGGCGCTCTCTACAACGTGGCCGGGCTCACCAAGGTCTTCGTTATCCGCGAGGGAAAGGCCATCGAACGCAGAGTGGTGCCGGGCCAGCAACTGGAAGACTGGGTGGAGATTCCCGGCGGCCTGCAGGCCGGAGACCGGGTCGCCGTTTCCAACCTGGCCGCCCTGATTGACGGCGCGAAAGTGAGGATACGGGGTTAGGTATGCAGAAACTGGCCGACATCTGCATTCGCCGCCCGGTCTTCGCGACCATGCTCATCACCGCCCTGCTGGTGATGGGCCTGGCCGCCTACCGCGGTCTGGGCGTGGATTTGTTCCCCAAGATCGAGTTTCCCATCGTGACCGTCACCACCACCTTGCGCGGCGCGGCGCCCGAAGAGGTGGAAACGCAGGTCACCAAGCGTATTGAAGAGGCGGTCAACACCGTCAGCGGCATCGACGAACTGCGCTCCGTCTCGGCCGAGGGCGTCTCCCAGGTCTTCGTCACCTTCGTGCTGGAGAAGGACGCCGATGTCGGCGCCCAGGAGGTCCGCGACAAGGTTTCCTCGGTGTTGAGCGAACTGCCGCGCGACGTGGACCCGCCGGTGGTCGAGAAACTCTCCACCGACGCTTCCCCGGTCATCAACATCGTCGTGGCCTCGGGCCGGGACCTGCGCGAAACCACCAAGATCGTCGACGACCGGATCAAGAAGAACATCGAATCGCTGGCCGGAGTGGGCCAGGTGCGTTTCGTCGGCGACCGCACCCGCCAGGTGCAGATCTGGCTGGACGGCGACAAGCTGTACGCCTACAACCTCAACATCGAGCAGGTCCGCGAAGCCATCGCCGCCCAGAACGTGGAGATTCCGGGCGGCCGCATCGACCAGGGACCGAGAGAGCTGACCCTCCGCACCCTGGGCCGCGTGGAACGGCCGCGGGATTTCGAACGCATTATCGTGGCCACCCTGGGCAGCGCGCCGGTGCGCGTCAGCGACATCGGAACCGTCGAGGACGGCGTCGAAGAGCCGCGCTCCCTGGCCCTGCTGGATGGGAAGCCGGCCGTGGTGCTGGAGGTCCGCAAGCAGTCCGGCACCAACACCCTGGACGTGATCCGCACGGTGAAGGAACGGGTCGAAGAACTGGCCCGCGGCCTGCCTCCGGACTTCAGAGTCACGTACACCCGCGACCAGTCCACCTTTATCGAGGCCTCCTTCCACGCGGTGCAGGAGCACCTGATCCTGGGCGGCTTCTTCGCGGCCATCATCGTGCTCTTCTTCATCCGCGACTGGCGCTCCACGCTGATCGCCGCCATCGCCATCCCCACCTCCATCATCTCCACCTACACGCTGATGAGCCTGATGGGGTTCACGCTCAACCAGATCACCATGCTGGCTCTGACCCTGGTGGTGGGCATCGTGATCGACGACGCCATCGTGGTGCTGGAGAATATCTTCCGCTTCGCCGAGGAGAAGAACCTCACGCCCATGCAGGCCGCCCTGGAGGGCACCAAGGACATCAGCCTGGCCGTTCTGGCCACCACCCTGAGCCTGGTGATCATCTTCATTCCGGTAGCCCTGATGGGCGGCATCGTGGGGCGCTTCATGTCCAGCTTCGGATACACGGCGGCGTTCGCCATCATGGTCTCTCTGCTGGTCAGCTTCACCCTCACGCCGATGCTCTGCTCCCGCTTCCTGAAGACCGGCTCCGGCCACTCCGGCACCAAGGAAACCTGGCTGTTCAAGGTTCTGGACCGGCCCTATAAGCGCTTCCTGCGCTGGTCCATGACCCACCGCTGGGCCGTGGCCCTGGCGGCGGTAGCGATCATGTTCTCTTCCGGACCGCTGTTCATGATCGTCGGCAAGGACTTCCTGCCGGTGGACGATCAGAGCGAGTTCGAGATCAGCGTGCGCATGCCGGTGGGATCCTCGCTTGAAGGCACGGAATCCGTGATGCGGGAACTGGAGCGCGAAGTGCACAGCCTGCCGGGCATCCAGCACCTGCTCACTACCATCGGAGCCGACACTCAGCGGCGCGTCGACCGCGGCTCGATCCTGGTGGAACTGGTGCCCACCGATCAGCGTGAGAAATCGCAGATGGAGTTGATGGCCATGGCCCGCGAGCGGCTGAAGCGCTTCCACGACCTCGTCATCGGCGTGCAGCTGCCGTCCATCATTCAAGGCGGCGGGCCCAACCAGGACCTGCAGTTCTTCTTGCAGGGACCCGACCTGGAGGAGCTCAACCGCTACGCCACCATCATCAAACAGCGCCTCGCCGCAGTGACCGGAGTCGTGGACCTGGAGTCGTCCTACGAGCCCGGCAAGCCGGAAGTGCGGGTGAAGATCAACCGGGACAAGGCGGCCGATCTCAACGTCCACGTGGCCTCCATCGCCAATGCCCTGCGTGTGCTGGTGGGCGGTGACGACCAGGTGACCACCTACCGCGAGGGCGACGACCGCTACGACGTGCAGGTGCGCCTCTCCAAGGAGTTCCGCACCTCGCCGGGCGCGCTGGAAAGGCTCTACGTGCCCTCCTCCACGCTGGGCAACGTGCTGGTCTCCAGCGTGGCCAGTCTGGAGGAAAGCGGCGGGCCGACCCAGATCGAGCGCTACAACCGCCAGCGCCAGATCCTGGTCACCGCCAACATCGCCGAGGGGCAGTCATTGAGCCAGGTCCTGACCGTGTTGAACCAGACCGTGGCGGAGCTGAACATGCCCGCCGAGTACACCACCGGCCTGACCGGACGCAGCCGCGAGTTCGGCCGCGCCTCGCTCAACTACATCATCGCCTTCCTGCTCTCCATCGTCTTCATGTACATGGTGCTGGCGGCGCAGTTCGAAAGCTTCATCGATCCCGTCACCATCCTGATCAGCCTGCCGCTGTCGGTGCCTTTCGCGCTGGTCTCCCTGCTGCTGACCGGGGAGAACTTCTCCATCATCTACACCTCGCTGGGCATCCTGATCCTGTTCGGCATCGTCAAGAAGAACTCCATTCTGCAGATCGATCACATCAAGGCGCTGCGGCAGGAAGGAATGCCGCGCCTCGAGGCGATCCTCAAGGGCTGCGAGGACCGGCTTCGCCCGATCCTGATGACCACCGCCGCCCTGGTCGCCGGCATGATCCCGCTGGCGCTCGGCACGGGGGCCGGCTCCGGCTCGCGCCGCACGGTGGCCATCGTGGTCATCGGCGGGCAGTCGCTCTGCCTGCTGCTCACCCTGCTGGTGACCCCGGTGACCTACTCGCTGTTCGACGACCTGGTGCACTCGCCCGTGTGGGCCCGCCTGGGCCGGCTCCTGACCATGAGTAAGCGCGCTTCGGCCATCGCTTCCATGCTGCTGGTGGCGCTGGCGCTGCCCGCCACGGGACAGACCACGGAGCCGCACCGTGTGGGCGTCGGCCTGCTGGAGCGCAGGCTCAGCCTGAAGGAAGCCGTCGAACTGGCTCTGGAGAACAATCTGGAGATCGAGATCGAGAGAACCAGCCGCGCCACCGCCTACCAGAGCATCCGGGCGGCCCGGGGGTTCTTCGATCCGACCTTCCGCTGGCTGCCTTCGCTCGAATCGCGCAACACCCCGGCAGGATCGGTGCTGCAAGGCGCCAGCGGCCGGCTGGCCGAGCGCTTCCACTCGCAGAACTTCTACTTCGACCAGCGGCTGCCCTGGCAGGGCTCGGGCCTTCGGCTGGAGTTCGAGAACAGCCGCCAGTCCAGCACCAATCCGTTCGTCACCCTGAATCCGTTCATCACTTCGCGCCTGATGTTCAGCTTCACGCAGCCTCTGCTGCGGAACCGGCTGATCGACCGCGGCCGGGCCGACCTGCAGATCCGCCGCAAGCAGGCCGGCGTTTCCGAGATGCAACTGCGGATCAAGGTGATCGACGTGATCACCCGGGTAGAGGAGGTCTACTGGGACCTGGTGGCGGCGCGGCAGGATGCCGCGGTGAAAGAGGACGCCGTGAAGCTGGCGCGCGAGCAGCTGGCGCGCAACAAGCGGATGATCGAGGCGGGCACCCTCGCTCCCGTGGAACTGTCCGCTTCCGAAGCCGAACTCGAACGCCGCCTGGACACCTGGTACGCCAGCGTGGGTGCGGTCACCGAGAAGGAAAACCTCCTCAAGACCCTGCTGGCCGGAGACCGCCAGGCGCCGCTCTGGAATGAGGCCGTCATTCCGACCGATTCCTCCACCGTGGCCCCGCCGGAGATCTACGACCTGCGGGAGGCCGTCGAGAGCGCTTTGCGCGCCCGCCCGGAACTCGCTGTTCTGAAGGACTACCAGGAAGTGAACCGCATCGAGAAGCGCCACAGCGCCGACCAGGTGAAGCCGCAGGTAAACCTGGTGGCCGCTTACGGCAGCAGCGGCCTGGCCGGCACCCTGCGCGCCGGCGACAATCCTTTCACCGCCTCCAACGCGGCCCTGTACGAGCGGATCAACCAGCTTTCGACCAAGTCCGGGCTGACTCCGCTGGCTCCGCCCTCTTTCGGCGCTCTGCCCGATTTGCTGATCGGCGGCTACGGCTCGACCTTGTCCAATCTTTTCGGCGGCCGCTTCCAGACCTTCCAGGTCGGCCTGGCCTTCGATCTGAACCTGCGCAACAACACCGCCGAGGCCAACCTGGCGCAGTCCGTGATCGCCGAGCGGCGGCTCAAGCTGCAGCAGACTCAGCTGGAACAAGGCATCGAGGCGCAGGTGCGCAACGCCATGCAGGCGATTCAAACCGCCCGGCAGCGCATGACGGCGGCGGAGGCCGGCGCCAGGGCGGCCCAGGAAAAGCTCGACAGCGAGACCCGTTTGTTTCAGACCGGCGAATCCACCAATTTCCTCGTGCTCACCCGGCAGAACGAATATGCCGACTCGCGCAGCCGCGAGGTGGCCGCCCGGCTGGATTTCAATAAGGCCGTGGCGCGGCTGCAGCAGGCCGTGGGCAGCACGCTCGAAACCCACGGCGTGACGGTGAAGTAGGCCGCGGCGCTCACGTTGGGGGCAACACCGCCCGGGCCACGCGCATCACGTTGCCTCCCAGGATCTTCCGGATGTCCGCATCCGGGATGCCGCGCTGCACCATGCCCACGGTGAACATCGGCCAGTTGGTCCAGGCCAGGCTGGGATGCGATCTGCCGTCCAGCGCGCCTGCCGGCCAGAAGGCTTCGTAGCGCGTGCGCGCCTTCGGGCGCGCGCCCATCTTGCGGTACTCCTCGGCGTTGCGGCCGGGCACGTAGGCGAGGTCTGTGCCGATGGCCACGTGGTCCGCGCCGAAGCGCTTCACCAGGTACTCGATGTGGTCGAGCATGGCGTTCAGATCGCCGCTGCGTCCCAGAAACGAGCCCACGCTGTACACGCCGGCGTAGCCGCCCGTGTCGGCAATGGCGCGGATCACCTCGTCCGGCTTGGCGCGAATGTGCCGGTGTACTTCCGCCGCCCCGGTGTGGCTGGCCACCATGGGTTTCCCGGATGCTTTGGCCGCCTCCAGGCTGGTGCGCCATCCGGAATGCGCCACGTCCACGATCACTCCCACCCGGTTCATCTCCGCGATGGCGGCGCGGCCCAGGTCGCTGATCCCGCCGTTGGCCGGTTCCGCGCAGCCGTCGCCCAGCACGTTGCGCCGGTTGTAGGTGAGGTGCATCATGCGGATGCCCAGCTGGAAGAACAGCCGTATATGCGCGAGTTCTTCGCTCACGGAATTCCATTCCTGCGGCAGGGGAACGCCGTTGCCGGTCATGTAGAGGCAATGCCGCCCCAGTTTCTTCGCTGCCTCGATGTCGGCGGGCGCAGCCGCCCGCGAGACGTGATCCCGCAGACTGTCGGTCAGGTAGGTGAGGTAGGCCAGGCGCTTCAGCAGGCGTACCGGCGAGTTGCCCTCCTCCCCGGCGTTCTGCAGTACGCAGGTCACGCCCGATGCATTCCAGGCGTCCAGGTACTCCTGCCGCTGCGACGGATCGTCCGCCACGCGCGCCAGCAGCATTTCGGTGTGCAGGTCGTCCAGCTCCTGGCTGCCGGCGCCCGCCTCGATGGCCTGGCGCATCCTTTCGCCGTCGATCACCGAACGCGGCGAAAAGCCGTAGGACTCGACTACCAGCGAGTTCGCGTGCAGTTCCAGTCCGTGCTCCAGGTCCTTCGCGCTGGGTTTCAGCGCCGCCAGGGCGGCGTCGCGCGCCTGCCGGATCTTCGGATTCGTCTCCGCGGGCTGCAGCAGCCCGGCGAAGGAAGCGCCCATGAACTGGCGCCGGGTGGTCATGACTGGCCTCCTTTGAGATGGCGATTGAACCACTCGATCATTTTCCGCTTCTGGTCGTCGTTGTACACGTGCCCGGTTTCCGGATAGACGATGCTGCGAAATGAGCCGGGCTTGCCGTACAGCCGGTAGAACCGGTTCAGGATCTGTTCCAGTGTCTTCATGCCCTCCGGCGGCGAGCCCGCGTCCCGGTCGCCCGTCAACGCCAGGAACGGCCGCGGCGCGATCAAGGCCATCACGCCTTCGCTGTCGAAGTGCTTCAGGATCCCGGGCACGAAGTAGTAGATCCCGTGGGCGCGCAGTTGCCGTATGGCGATCAGGTCTTCGTAGCGGGTGAAGCAGGCCACCCCGACCACGGCCTTGATGCGATCGTCGATTGCCGCCAGCCACCAGGAACGCGTGCTTCCCATGCTCATCCCTTGGGCGCCGATGCGGCCAGGATCCACTTCGGGCCGCGACGCCAGGTAATCGAGCGCGATCTGTTCGTCCCGCAGCATCATGCCCCAGAGCGTGCGCCCCAGCCACAGGTTGAGCTTGAACAGGGACATCTCCTGGTCCGATCCGCGCTGCATGGTTTCCAGGCCGCCGGCCGGGCCCCGGCCCTTGCGCTCCCCGTTGAAATAGTTGTCGATGCCGAGCACGACGTAGCCGTTCTTCACCAGCAGCTCCGCCACGTTCTGAGACGTGGGCTGGTAGCCGAACATGTTGTCCTTGCTGCTGGAGTGGCCGTGCATGGTCAGGATGGCGGGGTGCCGGCCCTTGCCGTCCTCGGGAATCGCGATGTACCCCGGCACCTCCGAATCGACCCCGTTATGAAACACGAACTTCTCGATCCGCCAGCCGTCCTTCCTGTCCACGCCGACCACTTTCACCACGGAGGGCGAAGGCCGCGGCGGCATTTCTCCCAGCGATTCCAGCACGATCCTCCTCACCCGGACGCGCTGTTCAGTCCATCGGGCCAGATCGCCCGGGATGGCGAGCTTGCCTATGGGCAGCTTTCGAAAACCCTCGGGCACTCCCTCCCAGGGCGCCTGCAGGGGCGCGGGAGGCTCCTGGGCGAACATCGAAAGCCCCAGTAACGCAGTGAGAGCGATTCGCATATATGCAGCTTACGCCCGGGAAGCGGTTGGCGGCAGGCGGCGGCTACGCTACACTCAATCAGATCCGAAAAGGGACAAAGACCATGAACACCGCGGAGGCCGCGAGCGAAGCACAGGATCCGAGGCCGGGGATCGGCCGGAGAGAATTCACCCGGATGACAGGCGCGGGAGGAGCCGCCTGGCTGGCCTCCGCCGGCACGGCTTCCGCCCGGCTGATTCCGATTCCTCCGGGAATCAAGATCGGCACCTACGCGCGCAATCCGAGCGAGGAGAACATGCTGTACCTGCGGCAGCTGGGGGTAACCTGGATCAGCAGCGGGGACTTCAACCCCCAGAACTCCAATGCCGAGGGCTTCGCGAAGATACGGCAGCAGTGGGAAGCCGGGGGGTTCCGGGTGTTCAACGAGTCCGGGCGCACGGGACCCGGCGGGGCCGTGATCAACGTTCCCGAGATCGTGCTGAATCTCCCCGGCCGGGACGAAAAGATCGAGGCTGTCCGGAACTACCTGCGCCACCTGGGCCAGGCCGGCATTCCTCACGTGACTTACGGATTCGAGGGCAACGGCAACTGGCGCAGCGGGCGGGCCAAGTTGCCCCGCGGCTACTACGGCTCCGACTGCGACCTGGCAAGTCCGGATTTCCAGGGCGGATGGGACGGCAAAGTGTACAAGGAGCCGCTCTCGCACGGCCGCAAGTACAGCGAAGACGAGATCTGGGATAACTGGACCTACTTCATCAGGAAGGTGGCGCCGGTGGCCGAACAGAGCGGTGTCCGGATCGGAGTCCACCCCGACGATCCGCCGGAACCCGTGCTGGCGGGCGTGCCCCGCATCTTCAGCAGCTTCGAAGGCTTCAGGAGAGGCCTGGAGATCGCCGGCAGCCCCAACGTGGGGATGTGCCTGTGCGTGGGGTGCTGGCTGGAGGGCGGGCCGAAGATGGGCAGGAACGTGGTGGAGACCATCCACTATTTCGGCAGCCGCGGGAAACTCTTCAAGGTCCACTTCCGCAACGTCACCTCACCCCTCCCCCATTTCACCGAGACGCTCATGGACGATGGCTACTACGACATGTACAAGGTGATGAAAGCCCTGGTGGACGTCAACTTCGACGGCCTGGTCATCCCCGACCATGTCCCGGAACTGGGAGGCCGCTCCGCCGGCCCCAGCCCCGGCCTGGCGTACAGCATCGGGTATCTGAATGCGACGCTGAAGGCGGCGGTGAGTGAGAAACGCAGCCGCCGGTCATGATCGGCCGGCTCTGTGAAAGCCGGCGGAGCCTCTCAGATACTCCGCACTTCCAGGGCCACTACGTCATCCACCCGCATCGTTTCCTTCACTACGAAGGGCTCCCCGTAACGGACGCCGATCAGGTTCCCGTAGAAGCGCGCCACTGAGGCAAGCCGTTCCCGGATTTCCTGTTCGTCCGGGAACAGGCCGGAGCCGGCGCCGGCCTGGCCGTACTGCGAGCGGTAGGCGAGCAGGGACTGCATGCGCCGCTCGAACTGGGCGCTGATGTCGACCACGAAGGAGGGCCTCACGTTGGCGTACAGCGACGCGTACAGGATCTTGAACGGCCGGTGGGGCTCCGAGGAGGATTCGATCTTGCGCAGGCCCGCCAGGAAGCAGGCCTCGTAGCCGATCTCCGCGGCCCGGTAGTGATCGGGGTGCCTTCCTTCCCAATACGGCAGGATCACCACCCGGGGTTTCACTTCGCGGATCTTCGCAGCCAGGGTGAGGCGCGCCGCCAGGGTGTTCTCCAGCCGCGCGTCGGCCAGGCGCAGGTTGTCGCGCCACTCCGCCAGCAGCACCCGGGCCGCTTCCTGCGCCTCGCACATACGGGTCTCCGGCGTGCCGCGTGTGCCCATCTCCCCGGCCGTGAGGTCCAGGATGCCGGTGCGGTAGCCCGCTTCGGCGGCTTTCAACAGCGTGCCGCCGCAGGTCTGCTCCACGTCGTCGGGATGCGCCGCGATGGCCAGCAGATCGAGTTCCATTTACCAGTACAGATCGCGGCGGTGCGAGTACCGCTGCCGCGTGCCCAGGAGGAAGACCAGGATGATTCCGGCCACGAATCCGCCGATGTGCGCGAACCACGCCACGCCGCCTTGCGACACCTGCGAATAGGCGATGCTGCCGACCCCGTTCACCGTCTGCAGCAGCATCCAGTAGCCCAGGATGATGACCGCCGGAATCTCCACCGTGGTGATGAAGAAGAAAAAGACCACCGTGATGATGCGCGAGTGCGGAAACTTGACCATGTAGGCGCCCATCACGCCCGCGATGGCGCCGCTGGCGCCCACTGTCGGCACCCGCGAATCCACGTTGAAGAAGACGTGCGTCAGGCCCGCGGCCGCCCCGCACAGCACGTAGAACAGCAGGTACTTGGCGTGCCCCATCACGTCCTCGACGTTGTCGCCGTAGATCCACAGGAACCACATGTTGCCGATCAGGTGCATCCAGCCGCCGTGCAGGAACATGGAAGTGAACAGCGTGCTGAGTTCGCCCGGGAAGCGCTCCGGGATCAGACCGTAGAGCCCGATCAGGTGGTTCAGCGAGTACCGGTCCAGCGAGGACTCGTACAGGAACACCAGTACGTTGACGGCGATCAGGAAGCCGGTGACGATCGGCGCCGTGCTGCTTTTCTGGGTATCGCGTATCGGGAACATTCAGACGGCCCGGCGGGCCGTGGCGCGAATCTCGAAATCGGACTGCCTGCGGCGTTCGCCGCGTTCCATCAGGGCCCTGGCTCCGGCCGGCCCCTGAATCCCGCCTCGCGCCCCCAGCGCAGTGCAGTTCAAAGCCGCCATCGCGTTGGAAAACTCCAAAGCCTCGCCCATCGGCATGCCTTCGAGCACAGCATAGCAGAAAGCGCCGTGAAACACGTCTCCGGCGCCGGTGGTATCCACACAGTTCACCACGAAAGCGGGCGAGTAGTGAAAGCGCCCGTTCTCCAGCGCCAGGGCGCCGTGCGCGCCCAGCGTCATGGCCGCCACCCGCATGCCGTATTCCCTCTGGATGGCTTCCAGCGCGTCGAAAGGATCGCTTTGCCCGGTCCACTGCCCCGGAAACTCGGAGCCGGCCACCAGGTAATCCACCAGGGGCAGCACGCGGTCGAAGCCGTGATACAGGGTATCCACATCCACGGTGACCGGCATGCCCGCCTGGCGAGCGATGCGGGCGGCGCGTTCCACCGCCGGGGTATCGTGGCCGTCGATATGCAACAACCGCGCGCACCGGATCGTCTCCGGCCGGATTTCCCCGGGTTCCAAACGCAGGCACTCGGGGCGGTTCCACAACACGGTGCGCTCCCCCGTGCGGCGGTCGACGAGGATGTAGGCCGACTGGCTGGGGCAGCCGGCGCGCACCTGCACGTCGCTCAGATCGAGCCCCTCGGCCCGGAGACTCTCCATCTGTATCCGGCCGCGCTCGTCGTCGCCCACCGTCCCGATGTATTTCACCCGCAGGCCCAGCCGGGCGCACGTCACCATGGCCGTGGCCACCTGCCCGCCCGGGCTCAGTATGTCTTCCGAGAACGGGACTTTGCCGGCGTAGGCCGGGAACTGGGGCACCAGGATCAGTGTGTCGGTGGCGTTCAGGCCCAGGCCCACCACATCGAATTCCGCCATGCCTCCCCCATTGTATGACCCGGCCCGGAATGCTATCCTGAGGCATTCAGACGTAAGCTGCCCCAGTTCCCGCACTTTCACTCTCCCGGCGCGGTCTGCTTGCGGCGAAACAACGCCCATGCTCAACCCGGATCTGCAATCCTTGCTTTTGATACTGGCCATCGTCAT
>JADZAF010000109.1 GCA_020852755.1 Bryobacterales bacterium | reverse complement strand
TGTGCGCCGTGAGGCGCAGAAAGGTGCGAATCAACACGGAATCGGTTGTCCCTCTCTGTTAATTATAAAGCACTTGCGGACGGCAGCCACGACTTTTTTGTCCGCTACGGGCGGCGGGTTGCGGGCGCCGCGGCGCCGGTCTACGATCAAGCCTATGACCCGGCGAGAGTTCGGTCTTTTGCCCGGCGGGCTGGCGGTCGGCCGGTTGCCGGCGCCGGCGGAGAAAGTGAAACCCGTCCGCATACGGATCACGGGCGTCCGCACCGTGGAAGTACGGAAGGTGCCGACCGGCCATGGCCTGGTGCTCCCCTGGGACTCCAGGAAGATTCCGCAGGACACCCGGGACTACGTGATCACCCAGATGTTCACCGACCAGGGCCTGGTGGGGACGGCCATGGACGGGGACTACCAGCTACGGGCCGGCATCGCAAGGGAAGTGCAGCAGCGGACGGAAGCCTATTTTACCGGCAAGGACCCGTTCGACATCGAAGCGCACAACGCGGCTTTCTTTCAGAAGCAGAGGGCGCCGGTCCGGCTGTACTTCCTGGAGGTCGCCTTGTGGGACCTGATCGGCCAGGCGGCCGGCCTGCCCCTCTTCCGGCTGTGGGGCGCCGCCACCGACCGGGTGAAGCCCTACGCGGCCACCGTGCACTTCAACAAAACGCCCGAGGAGCGGGCCGAGGACGCGCTGAAGTTTCATGAGCTTGGCTTCAGGGCCATCAAGCTGCGGCTCCATCACGAAGACCCGGAGAAGGACCTGGCCCTGGCGCGCACGGTGGTGAAAGCGGTGAACGGCAGGATGCACGTGATGTTTGACGCCAACCAGGCCGGCAAGCGGCCGGGCGATCCCCCGCCCGTCTGGGACTATCAGCGGACCCTGCGCATGGCGCGGGAGCTCGAAGACATGGGCGTGTACTGGCTGGAGGAACCGCTGAACCGCTACGCCTACGAGGAACTGGCGCGGGTTCGCGGGCACCTGAGCCGGATGCACCTGGCGGGCGGCGAGGGCAACGCCGGGCTGGCCGATTTCCGGAAAATGCTCTCGGCGGGCGCCTACAGCTATATCCAGCCGGACCCGATGCAGAGCGGGCCGGTTTCCGAAGTGCGCAAGATCGCCATGCTCGGAGAGGCCTTCGGGGTGATGTTCGGACCGCACCACGGCAAGAGCGGCGTGGGGATGATCGCGAACCTGCACATGCAGTGCGCAGCCTCCAACAGCGGCTACCTGGAATACATGTACGACCCGGGCTACTGGAATCCGGAAGGCTTTCAGGCGGGCTTCGCGAGCGTGTACCCGGTGGAGAAGACGGGGTACGTCCGGGCGCCGGAGAAGCCCGGGCTGGGTATTGACTGGGACCGCACTTTCTTCCGGCGGCACGGGCTGCACTGGAGCGGGTGAAGACAGGGCCGGTTGCCCACCGCCCCGCCGGTTCACAACCTCCGGCCGCATGGCGGCCGTGCGCTTCCACCTGGCCGGCGAGGGCTGAGGACGGTCGGCATCACCTCGTTGATGAAGCCTTATCCGCAATACGGCAGCATCACCGTTGGCGGGCGGGAACTCGCGCCACCAGGGCGCTGCAATTCAAGCTGCAGAAGGACTTCAGCCGCGGCTACTCGATGCTGGTGGGGTCTAACTACCACCCGCAGAACGACCAGCGCTTCTACGACGACATCGCCACGCACTCCTGGGCGGCTGGAATAACACGCCCACGGGCTTGTGGCACTTGAGCCGCTTCATCCGCTTACTATTCCGCCACTTCCACCAGCACGGTTTCCGTCGGGACGCCGTCCACGAAGATCGTGACGGCAGCCTGGCCGGGCTGGGTATCGGGCGGGACGCGCGCCACCACCTGTTCCGGGGCGACCGACGCTAAAGGCGCCCGCACTCCATTTACCGTCACGATCACGCCCTCCAGGGCGGTCGGAGAAGTGTCCGCCGGAGCTTCGGCCGCGCCCGGCGCGAGGCTCCGGCCTTCAATCGCGATCAGACACCCGGGCGTAACCGCCGAATCCGGCGCCTGTGCCCGCACCTGCTGCACGGCCGGGCCCTCCAGCCGGGGAGCGTAGCCGGCCGCATTCACTTCGGCCAGCACGGCCGCGGGCCGCTCGCGCAGGAACTGCCGCAGGCGTTCCACCTCCTGCTCGAACTCCCCGGCTCCGCAGGCAAACATCCCGAAATACGCCGAGCACTGCTTGTGCGCGTCGGCCCGGGCCATCTCCCGCACCAGGCCGTAGAAACGCTCGGCCTCCTGGGCCATCCAGCCCTCCGGCCCGCCCGCCACGCTCGCGGCTTTCACCAGCGCATCCAGATACGCGGCCCGCAGCGCCGGCACCCGCATGGCCCGCCGCGCCAGCACGTTGTCCTCGACGCCCTCGAACACGGAACGGTATTCCCAGTCGAAGGAATTGTCCTTGTCCCAAACCAGGAACTGCGAGCGGTTCGTGCCGGCAAAGCGGTAAAAGTGGAAATTGTTCATCCCGAAAACCGTTCCCAGCACTCCATCGAAATCGGCCAGGTAGTTCTCGACGGCGATGTAGGTCATGAACTGCCGCAGGTCGAGGAATGCCGATACCGCCGCCTCGAACTCCTCGTCGGAAGAGAAATTGACGGCCCGCACCATGGCTTCGAGCGGCGCCGGGTCCGGATCCGACTTGTGGTTCTTCGGGTCCCACCGGTTCGTGTAGGCCGCGAGGTCCTCGCCCAGGTATTCGAAGTGGTAGCCGTTGTCGCGGTCCTCGTTCCACTCGTACAGGTATCCGGTGTTCTCGCCGAGATTCCGCTGCAGAAAGTTCTCGTCCAGCACCTCGACCAGCGTGTAGGCGCCGAAGAATTCGCCGTTGACAAACAGGCGGCAGGGCGCTTCGCGCGGCGCGGGCAGGCCCATCCGGCGGAACATCTGCATGGCGAGCAATTCGTGCAGCAGCGAGGCGTCCTGGTTGTTGGCCTTGAGAATCACCGAGGGCAGGCCCAGAAAACGCTGGGCGCTGTCATAGCGGTTGAAGGCCACCAGCAGATTGGGTTTGTGGGGACTCCGGCTGCCGCTGCCCCGCGAGCGGATGCCCACCTTGGCGGCGGCATGGCCGTTCCAGTTGAGGGCAGCCGGGTAATACGTGTCCAGAAGGTAATTGTCTTTCAGCGTCTGCCAGTCGGCGGGAGCTACTTCCAGCCAGATGTCCTGCACCCAGCGATCATCCAGCAGGGCGGCCGCGGTTTGGGCCGGCGCGGGCATCGCGAACAGGCAGCAGAACAGGAAACCGTGCAACACAACCGTTGACGGCGCCCAACGGAAAGGCCGATTTTTCAAATAAGTCTCCACGCTCTTCGAGCCAGTTATTATCAAGACTCAGCCGGGCGCGGCGAGGTTACCCATTCCGCCGGAGAGAATTGGTCCGGGTGAATCGAAGAAAAACGAACAAAATGAATGGCAATTAATCCGGAAATCTCTTCAAACAACCCTTGGGAAACACCCATTCCGGAGTCACCAGCGGCCCGTCCTCCCTGGCGTGGTACCACGGACTCGGGGAGGACGAGGGATTCTTCAGTATGTGGAATTCCTGCGCCGGCATGTAGCTCTGACCAAGCAGAAAAACCGTGTTGCCCGCTGCATCCCGAGCTACATCCAGCACCAGAACGGCGTGCCCCGGGGAGCCTCCCTGAATGAACACGTCGCCGGCGTGCATTGGAGCGGCGCCGGCCACCGGAACCAGTTCCCGGCTCAGGGAAGCCGATCCCGCCCAGCGGTAGACCGTCTCCAGGTAGCGGCGAAAGCTGCCATAGCCCGAGTCCGGGGCTGCCCGCGCCACCCAGGCCACCCGGTTGCCGCTGACCACCGGACGCCAGCCTTCCTTCCAGCGCGTCCACTCCGCCGGGTGCCCGCTGGTGAAACGAAAACGGATTTCGCCGTCTCTGCCGTGCGAGAGCAGAAACTCGGCACGCAGGCGGATCACCGCGTCGGCGCACTGTTGCAGATCCTCGCGTCCGGTGTCCATATCGACCACGGCCGCGTGGACGAACTGGTTTCTCTTCGGGCTGCCGTTGTAAAGCAGCACGGGCGACCCGGCCGGCTTGAGCGGCAAGCCCCGCAGCCAGGCCGCGAAGGAACCGGCGGTCACGCCTACCCGCCGGTAGCCTTCAGGCGGAGGGATCCGCCCGGCCAGCGTCTCCGCTTCGCGCCTGGCGAGCCAGGGATAGGGCTCGCGCGCCGCCGCTCCGGCGCAGAGCCAGAGGACGCAACCGGCTGCCGCGAACCGCGCTCTCATTCCGGCGCCAGCATAGCACGCTTGACCCCATCTCGCTCCCGCTGGAATAATTCGATGGCGACATGCCGCGGTCCAGCGAGCGCCTTCTCTCCCGCGGAGCGTTGACCGCGCTCTACGGCTGCGCCGTATTCCTGAGTGCCTTTCTCCTGTTCCAGGTGCAGCCGGCCATCGCGCACGCCATTCTGCCCTGGTTTGGAGGATCGGCGGCGGTCTGGACCACCTGCCTCCTGTTTTTCCAGACGGTGCTGCTGCTGGGCTATCTGTACTCCCACGCTCTCATCAGCCGCGTTCCGGCGAGGCGGCAGCCGCTGGCGCACGGGATCCTCCTGGCGGCCAGCCTTCTGGCACTGCCCGTGAAGCCCGACCCCGGCTGGGCCCCTCAAGCCGCGGAGCTGCCCGTGCTCCGGATCCTGGGCCTGCTCGGTACGGCGGTCGGGCTGCCCTACTTCATCCTCTCAGCCACCAGCCCTCTGCTGCAGGCCTGGTATGCGCGGCAGGGCCGGGCGAGACTGCCCTACAGGTTCTTCTCGGTGTCCAACGCGGCCTCGCTGCTCGGGCTGCTTGCCTACCCGTTCCTGGCCGAGCCCTTCTTTTCCACCAGCACGCTGCTGCTGTCCTGGTCGGCGGCCTACGCGTTCTTTGTGCTGCTCTGCGGCGCGGCGGCGGCGGCCGCACCGCGGGGCGTCGCGCCGGCCGGTTCCGCTCATGAGATGGAGGCGCGCGGCGCCTCCGGCGGCAGCTTGCGGTTCCTTTGGGTGGCGCTGCCCGCCTGCGCCACCGCGCTGCTGCTGGCCGTCACCAACGTACTGTGCCAGGACATCGCTCCGGTGCCGTTTCTCTGGATTCTGCCCCTGGCGGCTTACCTGTTGAGTTACATCCTGTGCTTCGCCGGAGAGCGATGGTATCGGCCGGCCGTGTTCCGCTGGGCCCTGGTTCCCTCTCTGCTGGGGATCGCTCTGCTTGCCGCGTCGCCCGGCGGCCAGGCGGTGTCTTTCATCGTGACGGTGTTCGTGGGCGCGCTCTTCCTTGCCTGCATGTTCTGCCACGGCGAGCTGTTCCGGCTGCGTCCCAAGCCGGAAGCGCTCACCGCGTACTACCTGTCACTCTCCACGGGCGGCGCCCTGGGCGGCCTCTTCGTGGCCGTGGCGGCCCCGCTGATGTACGACCGCTACGCGGAGCTTCCGGTGACGCTGGTGGCCTGCGGGGTCCTGGCGCTGTGCCTGGCGCACGGCGCCTCGGCGGGGCATGTGCGCCTGGCGGCGTTGATGCTGGCGGGCGCCGCGCTGGGCTTCTGCCTGCTGCCGCGTTTCGGTCCCGCCGGATCGCATGGGTACCGCAACTTCTATGGCGCCATGCGTATCGCGGAAAGCGGGGAAGGCGGCACGCGGGTGCGCAGTCTTTACCACGGCAGCACGCTGCACGGGCTCCAGTTCCTTTCGCCCGGCCTCCGCGGGACGCCCACCGCCTACTACGGCCGCGAGTCGGCCATCGGCCGGCTGCTCGGGGATGCCGGCGCCGCTCCACGCGCGGTGGGGTTGGCCGGCCTGGGAGTGGGCACCCTGGCGGCCTACGGACGGCCCGGCGACTCCTACCGCTTCTACGAGATCAATCCGCTGGTGCTGCGGGTGGCGCGCGAAAGCTTCTTCTTTCTGCCGGAGTGCCGCGCCGCCTGCGAAGTGGTCCTCGGAGACGCTCGGCTGTCGCTGGAACGGGAGCCCCCGCGCGGCTTCGACGTCCTCGCGCTGGACGCATTCAGCGGCGATTCGGTACCCGTGCACCTGCTGACCCGCCAGGCGTTCCGACTCTATTTCCGGCATCTGAAGCCGGACGGAGTGCTGGCCGTGCACATCACCAACCGCTACCTGGACCTGGCGCCCGTGGTGCGTGCGGCCGGCGAGGCGACGGGGCGTGAAGTGCGCGTGCTGCGATCGGACGGCGACCCCGCCCAAGGCACGCTGCCGTGCGAGTGGGCGGTCGCCGCGCGCGCGGGCTTCTTTGACGGCCCACAATGGCGTGGTACTCCAACTCCGCCGCGGCTGGAAGAGCCGTGGACCGACGATTACAGCAATCTGTTGCGGGTGGTGCGGCGCTAGCTTGCCGGCGGGAGTCCCGCCGCGGCACGCTACGGCCGTTTTCCGCGAGGCTTCGGCCGCTTGGCCGGTGCGGTGGCCTTCCTGATCAGGGCCGCGGCGCGCTTGGCGTCCTCGGGTTTCTCGAATCCCAACACGGCCGAGTACCGCCGGCCGATTACCTGGGCCATCAGGAAACTCAGGTTGATCCCAGCTTCCGCGATGGCCTGCGCGGTGGTGTGTCCCAGGCCGGGCTTATTGTCTCCTTCCACCAGCAGGGTGGGAATCGCCGAGGCGCTGATGCCCGACGCCGCCGCGGCCGCCGTCAGCTTCTTCCCCGCAACCGGGTACAGCTCGATGGCGCCCATGTTCTCGTTGCCGGGAAAACGGTAGCCCATCAGCACCTGCAGATCCGCGCCCTGTGCCGCGAACGGCTCGAGCGTTTGGGCCAGGACTCCCGGCTTGTTCTCGACTTCTTTCCGCCAGAGGGTTATGTTCTTGACCGTTACCGCCATATCGAGTCCTCCAACCATTACCCTATCGGGCTTGGACGTAGATAGAATGGCCCATTCGGAGGCCGGTTTCAAGCCTGTCGCGGCCTCCGCTTCATCGAGGAGGAAGCCCATGCCGCTTGGGGTAACCCGCAGAGATGCGCTGGCCGGACTGGCCGCCTCCGGAGCCTGGCTGTACGGAGCGCCCCGGAGCAAAATGCGTTTCGGATTCACGACCTATCAATGGGGCAGCGATTGGGCGATCCCGGAGCTGATCGCCAACTGCATCCGCGCCCAAGCCCTGGGGGTGGAGCTACGGACCAGCTCGAAGTACGCCCACGGAGTGGAACTCCCGCTTCCCGCCGCGCAGCGCCGGGAGGTCCGCAAGCGCTTCGCGGACAGCCCGGTGACCCTGGTAGGCATGGCCAGCGGCGAACGTTTCGACTGGCCCGACCCGGCCAGGCTCCAAGCGGCTGTCGAGAACACCAAGGGCTACCTGAAACTGAGCCAGGAGGTGGGCGGCAGCGGCGTGCGCGTCTTCCCCAACGATTTCCATCCCGAGGTGCCGCGGGAGAAGACCATCGAGCAGATCGCCCGCGCCCTCAACCAGGTGGGCAAGTATGCGGCCGGACTGGGCCAGATGGTGCGCCTGGAAAACCACGGCTCCGCCGGGCGCCTGGAAACGCTCCGCGCGATTCTGGACCGGGTGGACCAGCCTTCAGTCCGGGTGAAGCTGAACGGCGACGCCCGTGACAGCGAGGGAGGCGCGTTCGAGCGCAACTTCCGTCTGGTGGAGAACCGTCTTGCGGATACGCTGCACATGCACGACCTGAACGACACGCGCTTCCCCTATCCGCTGCAGATGGACCTGCTGGTTCGCGCGGGCTGGGAGGGCTGGTGGCTGCTCGAAGAGAGCACCCAGGTGCCCGACCGGGTGCAAGCCTTGATCCGCCAGCGCGAGATCTGGGAAGGACTGCTGGCGCGCTCGCTGCAGAGAAGGAGCTGAGACATGCGGCGCCGGATCCTGACGCTCCCCGTG
>JADZAF010000108.1 GCA_020852755.1 Bryobacterales bacterium | reverse complement strand
GTCCACGCGCTTGCCGAGCAGGTTCTGGCGGAAGCGGCCCTGCTTACCCTTGAGGGTGTCGGAGAGCGATTTGAGCGGGCGGTTGTTGGCGCCGCGCAGCACCCGGCCCCGGCGGCCATTGTCGAACAGGGCGTCGACGGCCTCCTGGAGCATGCGCTTTTCGTTGCGCACGATCACGTCGGGCGCGTGCAGTTCGATCAGCTTCTTCAGCCGGTTGTTTCGGTTGATCACCCGGCGGTACAGGTCGTTCAGGTCGGAGGTGGCGAAACGCCCGCCATCCAGCGGCACCAGGGGGCGCAGCTCCGGCGGGATCACCGGGATCACGTCCAGGATCATCCACTCCGGCTTGTTGCCGGACTTGCGGAAGGATTCGACCACCCGCAGGCGCTTGGCCAGCTTGAGTTTCTTCTGCTGGGACTGCTCGGTCTTCATGTGCTCGCGAATCTCTTCGCTGAGCCGGTCCACGTCGATCTGCTTGAGCAGCTCCTTGATTCCCTCGGCGCCCATCATGGCGGTGAACTTGCCGGGAAACTCCTGGTCGAGCTGGCGCTTGCGCTCGTCGGTGATGACCTCGCCCTTATTCAGGCCGGTGCCGTCGCCGGGGTCCACCACCACGAAGGCCTCGAAATACAGCACCCGCTCCAGTTCGCGCAGGGTGATGTCCAGCAGGTGGCCGATGCGGCTGGGGAGGCCCTTGAAGAACCAGACGTGGGAGCAGGGGCTGGCCAGTTCGATGTGGCCCAGCCGCTCGCGGCGCACGCGCGAAAGCGTCACTTCGACGCCGCACTTGTCGCAGATGACACCGCGATGCTTCATGCGCTTGTACTTGCCGCACAAGCACTCCCAGTCGGTCACCGGGCCGAAGATGCGCGCGCAGAACAGCCCGTCGCGCTCGGGCTTGAACGTCCGGTAGTTGATCGTTTCCGGCTTGGTGACTTCCCCGTGGGACCAGCTACGGATCTTCTCTGGCGACGCCAGACTGATTCGGATCGAATCGAAGTCGGCGATCAGATTGGCTCTATCGTAAGGAGAAGAGCGTTGCAAAATTTCCTCCTGCTCAGAAAACCGTCATGCCGCCGCGGGACCGGAGCGCAGAGAAGAACGGGGTGAGAATCCCGGCCTCTCCGCAGCGGGCTGAAGTTAGTCGGCCGCGAGCGCCGTTTCGATCGGCAGCTCCTGCGGCTTCTTCATCAATTCAACGTCGAGACAGAGCGACTGCAGCTCGCGGATCAGCACGTTGAACGATTCCGGCACGCCGGGTTCAATGGCCGCCTCGCCCTTGACGATGGCTTCGTAAATCTTGGCGCGGCCGTAGACGTCGTCCGATTTCGCGGTCAGCAATTCCTGCAGAATGTAAGCGGCGCCGTAGGCTTCCAGGGCCCAGACTTCCATTTCGCCGAAGCGCTGGCCGCCGAACTGGGCCTTGCCGCCCAGGGGCTGCTGCGTGATCAGCGAGTAGGGGCCGATGGAGCGGGCGTGGATCTTGTCGTCCACCAGGTGGGAGAGCTTCAGCATGTAGATGTAGCCCACCGTCACCGGCTGCTCGAACGGTTCCCCGGTCAGGCCGTCGTACAAGGTGGTCTTGCCGGAGCCCGGCAGCGAAGCCGCGTCCAGTTGTTTCTTGATCTCCCTCTCGGTGGCGCCGTCGAACACCGGGGTGGCGAACTGCACTCCCAGCGCGCGCGCCGCCCAGCCCAGGTGGGTCTCCAGAATCTGGCCCACGTTCATGCGCGAAGGCACGCCCAGGGGGTTCAGCACGATCTCCACGGGAGTGCCGTCCGGCAGATAGGGCATGTCCTCTTCCGGCAGGATGCGGGCGATGACACCCTTGTTGCCGTGCCGGCCGGCCATCTTGTCGCCCACCGACAGCTTGCGCTTCATGGCGATGTAGACCTTCACCAGCTTGATGACGCCGGGGGGCAGCTCGTCGCCCTTGCGCAGCTTGGCGATCTTCTCGTCCGTGATCTTTTCGAGCACGGCGATCTGGCGCGAGGTCATCTCCTCGATCTCGTCGATCTGCTCGTTGAGGCGCGGGTCCTTATCCTTCAGCCGCATGCGCTTCAGGTCGCGGGCCCGCAGTTTCTCCACCAGGTCGCGGGTCAGTTCGGTGCCCTTGCTGAGCAGCTTCTTGTTGGTCTTCTCGTCGTGCAGGTCCACCTGCAGCTGCTTGCCTTCCAGCAGCGCCGTCAGCCGTTTGGCGCGCTCGTCGGTCAGAATGCGGATCTCGTCCTTGAGGTTGCGCTGCAGGCTGGCGATCTCGGCTTCCTCGATGGCCTTGGCGCGCTCGTCCTTCTCGGTGCCCTTGCGGGCGAAGATGCGGCAGTCCACCACCGTGCCTTCAATGCCCGGCGGGCAGTAGAGGGAGGCGTCCTTGACGTCCCCGGCCTTCTCCCCGAAGATGGCGCGCAGCAGCTTCTCTTCGGGAGTCAGCTGAGTTTCGCCCTTGGGAGTCACCTTGCCGACCAGGATGTCGCCCGGCTTCACGGTGGCGCCGATGCGGATCACGCCGCTCTCATCCAGGTTGCGCAGGAAGGACTCGGCGATGTTGGGGATGTCGCGGGTGATCTCCTCGGGACCCAGCTTGGTGTCGCGGGCCTCGATCTCGAACTCCTCGATGTGGATCGAAGTGTAGTAATCCTCCTTGACCAGCTTCTCGCTGACCAGGATGGCATCCTCGAAGTTGTAGCCGCGCCAGGGCATGAAGGCCACCAGGACATTGCGGCCCAGGGCCAGCTCGCCGTGGTCGGTACAGGGCCCGTCGGCCAGGACGCCGCCCTTGCCGACGCGCTGGCCGACCTGCACGATCGGCTTCTGGTTGATGCAGGTGTTCTGGTTGGAGCGCTTGAACTTGGTGAGCTGGTAGATGTCGGCGCCCACCTCGCGGGAAAGCTGCCCTTCGTGCACGTTGCCTTCCACCCGCACGATGATGCGCTCGGAGTCCACCGAATCCACCACGCCGGCGCGCTTGCAGATGACCACGGCGCCGGAGTCGCGGGCAGTCACCTTCTCCATGCCGGTGCCGACCAGCGGGGCGACCGCGCGCAGCAGAGGGACGGCCTGGCGCTGCATGTTGGAGCCCATCAGGGCGCGGTTGGCGTCGTCGTTTTCCAGGAACGGGATCAGGCTGGCGGCCACCGAGACCAGCTGCTTGGGGCTGACGTCCACATACTGAATCTCCTCGCGGTGCTTCAGCACGAAGTTGCCGGCCAGGCGGGCGTTGCAGAGTTCGGCAACGATGCGGCCCTTATCGTCGATCTCGATGTTGGCCTGGGCGATCAGGTACTTGTCTTCTTCCCAGGCGGAAAGGTACTCGCAGTGGGCCTCGTACTCGGCCGGCTGCTTCTTGGGCCCCAGCTCGCGGTTGGCCTTCTCGATGTCGGCGCGGCGCACGATGTCGCCGACCTTGGTGTTTGTGTCGCCCGGATTCAGAATCCGCACCTCGTCGATGACGTAGCCCTTGACCACCCTGCGGTAGGGGCTTTCGATGAAGCCGTACTCGTTGATGCGGGCGAAGCAGGAAAGCGAAGAGATCAGGCCGATATTGGGGCCTTCCGGCGTCTCGATGGGGCAGATGCGGCCGTAGTGCGTGGGGTGTACGTCGCGGACTTCAAACCCGGCCCGCTCGCGGGACAGGCCGCCCGGACCCAGAGCCGACAGGCGCCGCTTGTGAGTGATCTCCGAAAGCGGGTTGGTCTGATCCATGAACTGGGAGAGCTGGCTGGAACCGAAGAACTCGCGGATGGCGGCCATCACCGGCTTGGCGTTCACCAGGTCGTGCGGCATGGCCGTGGACATCTCCTGGTAGACCGACATCTTCTCCTTGATGGCGCGTTCCATGCGGACCAGGCCGATGCGGAACTGGTTCTCCAGAAGCTCACCCACCGCGCGCACGCGGCGGTTGCCCAGGTGGTCGATGTCGTCTACCGAGCCGATGCCCCTGCGCAGCTTGAGCAGGTAGCGGATGGTGGCGTAGAAGTCGTCCGGGTCGAGGGTGCGCTTGTCCAGGGGCGTGGCGTCGGCACGGTCGAACAGCTTGATGTTGAACTTCATGCGGCCGACGCGCGAGAAATCGTACTTGCGCGGGTCGAAGAACATGCCCTGGAAGAGCTGCGTGGCGGTGTCCAGGGTGGGCGGATCGCCGGGCCGCAGCTTGCGGTAGATCTCGATCAGGGCCTCGTTCTGGGTCTTGACGCTGTCCTTCTTGAGGGTCTGCGAAATGACGATGCCAACCTCGTCGCGCTCCGGGAAGAAAACCTCGAAGCTGTCGATGCCGGCTTCGATGATGCGCCCCGTGGTGGCCGTGGTCAGCTCGTTGTTCGCGTCGATGATCACCTCGCCGGTGGTCATATCCACCACGTCGGCGGCGACGAAGGCGCCTTCCAGATCGTTGGCGGCCACTTCCACCTGGGCGATCCTGGCCTTCTGGATCTCCTTGAGCACCGAGGCCGTGATCTTGCGGCCCTGGGGCACCACCGTCTCGCCGCCCTTGGCGGTGATGGCGTGCGACAGCTTCATGCCCAGCAGCCCTTCCGAGACGTTCCAGTAGAGCTTCTTCTCGCGCACCGAGATCTTGTCGATGGTGTAGAAGGTGCGCAGAATCTGTTCGTCGGATTTCAGGCCCAGGGCGCGCAGGAAGACGGAGCCGTAGAACTTGCGCTTGCGGTCGATGCGGACGTACAGCAGGTTCTTGGTGTCGTACTCGAACTCCACCCAGCTGCCGCGGTAGGGGATGATCTTCCCGAGGTAATAGCCCTGCGCGGGAACCCGCTCGAAGAAAGCGCCGGGAGAGCGATGCAACTGGGAGACGATGACCCGTTCGGTGCCGTTGATGATGAAGGTGCCGTTGTCGGTCATCAACGGGATTTCGCCGAAGAAGACTTCCTGCTCCTTGATGTCGCGAACGCTCTTGACGCCGGTTTCCGCATCCTTGGAGTAAACCGTGAGGCGGATGGTGACCTTCAGCGGAGCGGCGTAGGTCATGCCCCGCTCCTGGCACTCCATGACGTCGTATTTCAGCTGCAGGCCGACCGGATCGCCGCACTTGTTGCAGAAGGTGACGATGTTCTTGTTAAAAGTGCCGCAGCGGTGGCAGAGCACATCGCCGGCGTGGAAGGGATCGGTCTGGATGGTGGCCCCGCAGGCCGGATTGCGGCAGGTGGAGCGAAGATGGTGCAGCCCCTTCAGGTTGCCGCATTTGCATTCCCAGTTCCCGATGGAGTAGTCGACGAACTCCAACTGGCTGACGCCGCGAAAGTCGGAGATCGGAAACACCGAGTTGAAAACGGACTGCAGGCCCACATCGTCACGCTCGTTGGGCAGCAGGTCCATCTGCAGAAACCGCTCGTAGGATTTCTTCTGGACTTCGATCAGGTTGGGGATGGGGATCGAAGTCCGGATCTTGGAGAAATCGACGCGCTCGGGGGCTCCATCAGTTGTCTGACTATTCATTTGTTACTCCTCAGAGCCGAACAGCCGGCACAGTCTCCTGCGCTCAGCAAGTCAACGAAGACGGGGTGCGCGGCGCATCACCTGCGCCGGCCCCGGGATTCACGAGGGGCTGGGATCGCCGCGCACCGGAACAGCGAGAAACGGGGATCTGGTAAAAAGGCGGGTTCGCCGAACCAAAAAGGCAAACCGGGGAATGGAAACGGAGCGAACCGAAAACGCGCACAGCTTCCCTGCGCGCAGTCTCGAGCCAACTGCAATCTAAGTGCCAGGATTTATGGTTCACAGCCACTAATCCGGTACGGTCCGGTGGAAACGACAGCCCAGATGTAAGTGTAGCAAACCGGCCAAGCGCCGTCAAATCCACTATCACCCTTTTAAATTAACGAGTTGCGGAGGATGGTTCCCAGCGTGCTTGCTTCCTGCCCGGCCCTGCCGGGTCCAGCCCGTTATCCGTTTGCCGGCGGGCTCGTCCCGCCTTCCGGCGTCGCCGCCGCTGCTGGACCGGCCGCCCCCATGCGCTGCCGCAGCATCTCCCGCAAGCGGTTCACGACCTCGTCGACGGCCTCTTCGACAGCCGGATGCATGGGTCCTCCGACGGTCAGGCAATCGTACGCCTCCACCGCCAGGATGACGACTTCTTCGGGGACCGGCAGGCCCAGGGCGCGGCCGGCGGCCAGGGCCTCGAACAGGCCGATGTAGTGGGGCGAACCGCCGGGAATCAGCTTCCAGTCGTCCTCCCGCAATTCGAACACGGTTCCGGGCGAGGCCTGCCCGGTCTGCACCGTGTCCACGACCACCAGGGCGGGAGCGCCGACCGTGTATTCCAGCAGGTCGAAACCGGACGTGGCCGCTTCCATCACCTCCGCTCCGAACAACGCCAGGCCGTGCAGGCGCGCGGCCACCCGGAAGGCGAAAGCGTCGTCAGCCAGGATGTCGTTGCCGAGGCAGAGGATTCGCAAGTAGGTCCTTCGCATGGTTGTGGATGTTTCCGCGGCGCGGCGGGACCTCACCGGTCCCGCCGCCTCCCGGGGTCAATCGTTGTACAGGCTGCCGTCGGAGTCGCGGCGCAGGGTCCGCACCAGCCTTCCGTCGGTCCCGCGCAGGCGCAGGATCAGGGGCATGCTGCCGGGCAGCGAATGGGTGGCGCAGCCGTGGCAGGGATCGTAGGCCCGGAAGGCCATCTCGATCTGGTTGAGCACCCCCTCGTCCACGTCCGGCCCGCTGATCAGGCCCTTGGCGGCTTTCTCGACGCTCATGGCGATGCGGGCGGCGTTATTTTGAGTGGCCACGATCAGGTTGGCCTTGCGCACCAGTCCCCGCTCGTCGGTCGCGAAGTGATGGATCAGCGTGCCGCGCGGCGCCTCGACGATCCCCACGCCCTCCCTGGGGACTTCGGTGGGGAGGTTGCGGATGTTGGGATCGACGATCTCGGGATCGCCGGCCAGTTGCTTGACCCGCTCGCAGGCATAGAGCACTTCCACCAGCCGGGCCCAGTGGTTGGCCAGGGTGTGATGCACCGGCTTGGCGCCCAGGGCGGCGAACATCTGCTGATAGGCTTCGTTGGCCAGCGGCGTCGCCATCCCGTCGGCGGCGTTCAACCGGGCCAGGGGGGCCACCGAGTAGACACCGCTCTCGGCGCCGTCGGTGAACCCCTTCCACCCGACCGGCTTCAGGTAGCAGAACTTGACGTAGCTCCAGGGTTCCACGTGCTCGGCCACGTAGTCCAGGTACTGTTCGGGCTTGAATTTGGCGTATTCCTTGCCCTCCGGATCCACCACCCGCACCCAGCCGTCGTAAAAGTTCACGTGGTTGTTGCCGTCCACCGTGCCCATGTAATAGGTGCGGTGGGTGAAGGCATCGGAGACGATCAGGTTCACGTAATCCGAGTTCTTCAGGACGATCTTGTCGAACAGATCCAGGGTGAAGCGGGCGAATTCCACCGAATCGGCCGCGGTCTTCTTGAACTCGTCCTGTTCCTCGGGCTTGATGGGGCGGGCCACGCCGCCGGGCAGGCCCAGGACGGGATGGATCGGTTTGCCCCCGGCTACCTCCATGATGCGGCGCAGACGCCGGCGCATGTCGATGACCTTCTTGCCGGCCTCGACGCCCACTTTGGCGATCACGCCCAGGATGTTCCGCTCAGCCGCCGGTGCGTTCGGGCCGACCACGAAGTCGGGGCCGCCGAGAAAATAGAAATGCAGCAGGTGGTCCTCGGCCACGAAGGCGTTATAGACCAGCTCGCGGATCTTACGGCCGGGGGACGTGGGAGACACCCCGTAGACGGCGTCCACCGCTTTGGTGGCGGCCATGTGATGGGCCATGGGGCAGACCCCGCAGATGCGCGAGGTGATCTGCGGCATATCTTCGACCGGACGGCCCTCGGCGAACTTCTCGAAGCCCCGCAGTTCGGGCACCTGGAAGTAGGCCCTCTCGACCGTGCCGGAGTCGTTCAGGAAAATATCGATCTTGCCGTGTCCCTCCAACCGGGTGATCGGGTCGATGACGATACGGCGTCGTTCGCTAGACATTACGCATTCACCTCCATCTTCTTGCGGCGCAGCCGCGAGGCAGCCAGGCTGTAGCGGTAGACCAGACCGATGGGATCGACGATCTTGTCCATGATGCGGGCGATCTCGGCTTCGTCGTTGCTGTCCACGATCGAGGCCAGCGCCGAGAGCGCCTTCCCGCCGTAGTCGCGCACCCGCGAAGTCGGCCCGAAGCAGCCCGTGCAGGGCATGTTGCCCTTGGTGCACGGCGCCCCGCAGCCTCCCCGGGTGGCCGGCCCCAGGCACAGCAGCCCCTGGGCCATCAGGCAGGTTTCGGTATCGATCAGCACCTGGTGCGGCCGCTTCCATTCGGTGAGCAGCAGCTTTTCCGGCCGGGTGTCCTTGCGCGGGCACTCGTCGCATAAGGCATGATCGGGCGCCAGCACGGTTCCTTTCGGAGGAAGGTTCCCGCTCAGCAGGGCCTGGACGGCGCCCTCGATCAGGTTGGCTGTGGGAGGGCAGCCGGGGATGGCGTAATCGACGTCGATCACCTGGTCCAACGTGCGCACGGTCTCGTAGAGGCCCGGCAGGGTGACGGTGAAGCCGTTTTCCTTGTGCTCCATCTGGGGGACCACCCCTTCCGGATTCACGGTGCTGGGCGTCTCCCGGTAGACCGTCTGGAAGACGCTGGCGCGGTCCGAGAGGTTGGCCAGGCCGGGGATGCCCCCCAGCTGCGCGCAGGCGCCGAAAGAGATGACGAACTGCGACTTGCGGCGCAGGATGTGGGCCATCTCCTCCTGCTCGCTGGAGCGGATGGCTCCGTTGATGAAGGAGGCCGTGATGGACTTGTCCGGCATGGCTTCAACGTCCTTGCGCTTGAAGTCCATGGCGACCGGCCAGAGCACGATATCGACGGCTTCGACGACGTTCAGTATCTTCTCCTCGAGATCGACGACGGCTTCTTCGCAGCCGCCGCACGAGGCGCACCAATAGAAAGCGACTTTCGGCTTGGCGCTCATCGGCTCACCTCCTGAAGCACGCGCAGTTCGCCCGCGGCGTGCACCGGGGCCAGGGGCTCGGGGGCCACCGACCAGTTCAGAGGGCCCAGGGCCCGCACCTTCTCCACCATGTCGTTGACCACCACCCGCAGGCGGTCGGCCTCGGCCGCCGAGATCCACTCCAGGCGCAGACGCTGGTCCTCGATGCCCATCTGCCGCACCACCCGCTTGAGCAGGTTGAACCGGCGCAGGCACTTATAGTTCCCCTCCTGGTAATGACAGTCGTTGGGGTGGCAGCCGCCGATCAACACGCCGTCGGCGCCCTTCGCGAAGGCGTCCAGGATGAACTGCGGATCGATGCGGCCGGAACACATGACCCGGATCACGCGAATATTGGGCGCATACTTGAAACGCGAGATGCCGGCCGAGTCCGCGGCCAGGTAGGTGCACCAGTTGCAGAAGAAGGCCACGATTTTAGGTTCGAAAGTGGACTCAGGCATAAGATAGTACTCCGTTGATCTCCTCGAAAATCTCCTCGTCCTCGAACAGGTTCTGCTGCATGGCGCCGGAGGGGCAGGCCGCCACACAGGTGCCGCATCCCTTGCAGAGCACCGGGTTGACCATGGCGATACGCCGGATCTCGTTGACGGTGATGGCCGAGTACGGGCACATGGGAATGCAGGTCCTGCAGCCGCAGCACTCGTCTTCGTTCACGAAAGCGGTGTTGGGCTCGATCTCCACGTGGCCGGCGTCGATCAGGGCCAGGGCCTCGGCGGCCGCCGCCCCCGCCTGGGCCACCGTGTCGGGAATATCCCGCGGCCCCTGGCAGCAGCCGGCCAGGAAGATGCCGTCGGTGAAGGTGGAGACCGGCGCCAGCTTGGGATGGCGCTCCATGAAGAAGCCCTCGGTGGAGCAGCCGATGTTGAACAGCCGGCGCACGTCCTGGGCGTCCTCCTGGGGCTCCAGCGCGGTGGACAGCACCACCATGTCGACCGGGATCCGGCGCACGAAGGCGCTGAGCGTATCCTCCACCCGGATGACCAGCTTGTTCTCCTCGCTGGGATCCAGCGCCCAGTCGGTCACCTCGGCCACCCTTCCGCGGATGAAGTGCACGCCTTCGTTCAGCAGCTTCTGGAAGAACTCTTCGAAGCCCTTGCCGGGCGTCCGGATGTCGATATAGAAGTTGAAGATCTCCGCCCCGGTGTGTTCCTTGACCAGGTGGGCCAGCTTCAGGGAGTACATGCAGCACACCCGCGAGCACCAGCGGTTGGTGCGCTCGTCGCGCGAACCGACGCAATGGACAATGCCCACCGTCTTGGGCTTTCTCCCGTCCCGGCAGATCACTTCACCGCCGGTCGGACCGGAGGCGTTCACCAGCCGCTCGACTTCCAGCGCCGTGTACACGTTGGGATAGTGGCCGTAGCCGTAGTAGGGGATGCGCTGGGGATCGAAGGTCTTGAAGCCGGTGGACATGATGATGGTTCCGACCTCGATCTCGCGGGTCTCCTCCTGCTGTCCGAAGTTGATGGCCTTGCGGTCTCCGCAGGCTTCCACGCAGGTCTTCTTGCACTTGCCGCTCTTGAACTGGATGCACTGTTCGGGGTCGATCACGGCCACCGGCGGCACCGCCTGCGGGAAGGGGATGTAGATCGGCTTGCGCTTGCCCAGCCCGAGGTTGAACTCGTCGCTGAACTTGGGCTGTTTGAAGACGCAGGCCTCGATGCATTCCATGCAGCCCACGCACAGATCCTCGTCGATATAGCGCGGGCGGCGGGTCACCTGCACCTTGTAGTTGCCGACGTAGCCGTCCACCCGGCTGACGTCCGAGTAGGTCCACAAGGTGATGTTGGGATGGTTCTTGACCGCCGTCATCTTGGGGGTCAGGATGCAGGCGGCGCAGTCCAGGGTGGGGAAAGTCTTGTCGAACTTGGCCATGTGGCCCCCGATGGTGGCTTCCCGCTCCACCAGGTAGACCTTCTTGCCGGCGTTGGCCAGAGTCAGGGCGGCATGGATGCCGGCGATGCCGCCGCCGACGATGAGCACGTCGGGGTGAATATTGACCCGCCCGCGCTCCAGCGGCCGGTGCCGGGCCACCCGCCGCACGGCGGCGCGCACCAGGTCGATGGACTTCAGAGTGGCGGCTTTGCGGTTGGCGTGGACCCACGAGACGTGCTCCCGGATGTTCACCATCTGCATGTAGAAGGAGTTCAGGCCGGCCACCGCCACAGCCTTGCGGAAGGTCTCTTCGTGCAGGTGGGGGGAGCAGGAGGCCACGACCACGCGGTTGAGCTGGTGCTCCTTGATGTCCTGCTGGATGAGGCTCTGCCCGGGATCCGAGCACATGTACTTGTAGTCCCGGGAGACGACCACCGCCGGGAATTCCGCGGCGGCTTCGGCCACCGCCCTGCAGTCCACCGTGGCGGCGATGTTGGTGCCGCACTGGCATATGTAAACGCCGATTCGAACCGATCCGTTCTGCTCAAACATACTGCTCCACCTCCGCGTGCTCCGCAAACCACTGCTTCAAAAGCTTCCGGCCGGCGATGCCCCGTTTGAATCCCAGCTTCCTGGGATCCGCGCCGAAGGCCCAGCCGAGCACCTGGGTGAAGTACAGAATGGGCGTATCGAAAGACTCTCCCGATTCCTTCTGGATCTCGACCTGGTAGGCGTCCAGGTTGAACTGGCAGAGCGGGCAGAGAGTCACGATGGCATTGGCGCCCTTGCGGGCCGCCTCCTTGAGCAGCAGGTAGTTGAGCCGGACCCCCACGTCGTGGATGGTTCCGGTCAAGGCTCCGCCGCAGCACTTGGTTTTGAGCGAGTAATCGACCGTCGGGACCCCCACCGCTTTCATGATCTCGTCCATGCGGATGGGATTATGAGCCCTGTCCACTTCGGTGAACGGGCGTACCGCCTGGCAGCCGTAGTAGCAGGCCACCGGGCCGCCGCGCCAGCGGCGCACCACCTTGGACTCGAGTTTCTCCAGACCGACGTCGTTGTAGAGCACCTCCAGGGGATGCCGCACCTTCACCCCGTCCATCATGGGCAGGCCGGCCGATTCCAGGGACGCCGCCACGTGGCGGTGCACCCTGGGATACTTCTTCACGTAATCCTGGGTCTTGCGCAGCACCAGGTAGCAGGCCGCGCAGGGCGCCATCAAGTCGCTGTTGCCGTTCTGGCGCGCCAGGGACAGGTTCCGGGCGGACAACTGAAACGCCGATTCCTCGTCGATGGCCATGTAGGACGTGGCCCCGCAGCAGTTCCAATCCTCCAGTTCCCGGAGCGGCATCTCAAGAATACGGAATAATTCCTGCATGCTCTCTTCGTAGGCCACTCCGGTAGCCTTGAGCGAGCAACCCGGGAAATACAGATAATCGCGAGCCATTATTGCGCCTCCTTGGGAGTTGCCAGTTCACGGCGCAACTGGTGCACGCCGCGAATCCGTTCGGAGCGCAGGCTCAAGCGGCCCGTACGGATCAGCCAGAAGCCGGTACGAACCATGCCGAGCAGGATCAGGGGATTGGACTTCATGGCCAGCCGCAAGACCAGCCAGAACTCGGAACTGCGTCCCCGCTTGCGAACCAGGTCATAGAACTCGCGCGCCAGGACGGGGATGGGAAAACGCTTCGGATACATCTGGTGCTGGATGGCCTCGCGCTTCAGCATGTACATCACGTCGGTGATGTGGATGTCCTGCGGGCAATGCACCGCGCATGCATAGCAGGACGCGCACAGCCAGATGGTTTTGGAACTGAGAGCCTCGTTGCGGAAGCCCTCCCTCACAAGGTTGATGATGCGGCGGGGGGTGTAGTCCATGTAGATGGACAGGGGACAGGTCCCCGAACACTTGCCGCACTGGATGCAGGAGAAGAGCCGTTCGCAGCCCGGCAGTTGCTTCAACTGGTGGGGCCAGTCGGGCTCCGCCTCCCGCTGGTATTTCATGGTTCTGCCAAAATCCATATGAATCGAGTAGTTTCTCCTTCTTTTCAACGCCGCCCATGCCGGCGTCACGCGTAAGCCAATACCCCCTCAATCTCCTCAAAGATCTCCTCGTCCTCGAAGAGATTCTGTTTGATGGATCCCGACGGACACGCGGCTACGCACGTGCCGCACCCCTTGCACAGCACCTCATTGATAAACGCCTTCTTTACGTCCGCTTTCTGCGAAATCGCCGAATACGGGCACATGGGAATGCAGGTCTTGCAGCCCGAGCACTCCTCTTCGTTGACGGAGGCCGTCATGGGCTCCAGTTCCACGTACCCTTTGTCGATGAGCGCCGCCGCCTCCATGGCGGCCGCCCCGGCCTGGGCCACGGTGTCCGGAATGTCCTTGGGACCCTGGCAGCACCCGGCCAGAAAGATACCGTCGGTGAATGTATTCACCGGCGCCAGCTTGGGATGGCGCTCGACGAAGAAGCCCTCGCTGGCGCAGGTGATGTTGAACATGCGCCGGACCGCGTCGGCGTCCCGATGCGCCTCCAGGCCCACTGCCAGCACCACCATGTCGACCGGGATCTTGCGCACGATCCCCAGCAGAGTGTCTTCCACCTGCATCACCAGGGACCCGTCGCCGTCCGGATAAACGTCGGCCACCTTGCCGCGCACGAAATTCACGCCCTCTTCGCCCACCCGGTTATAGAACTCTTCGAAGGTCTTGCCGGGCGTGCGCATGTCGATGTAGCAGTTGAAGATCTCGGCGTCGGTGTGCTCTTTGACCAGGTGCGCCAGCTTCAAGGAGTACATGCAGCAGACCCGCGAGCAGTATCGGTTGGTGTGTTCGTCGCGGCTGCCCACGCAGTGCACGATGCCCACGCGTTTGGGCTTGCGGCCGTCCCGCAGAACCACCTCGCCGCCGGTCGGCCCGGCCGCGTTCACCAGCCGCTCCACCTCCAGCGCCGTGTAGACGTTGGGGTAGACGCCGTAGCCGTAATACGGGATGCGGTGCGGGTCGAAGACCTCGAAGCCGGTGGACAGGATGATGCTGCCCACCTCGATCGTCTCCAGCCGCTCCTTCTGGGTGAAGTCGATGGCGTTGCGTTCCGCGCAGGCCTCCACGCAGGTCTTCTTGCACTTGCCGGTCTTGAATTCGATGCAGGTTTCCGGATCGATGAGCACCAGCTGCGGCACCGCCTGCGGGAAGGGCATGTAGACCGGCTTGCGCTTGCCCAGGCCCACGTTGAACTCGTCGGAGAAGCGGGGCTCCTTGAAAACACAGGCCTCCACGCACTCCAGGCAGCCCACGCACAGGTCGTCGATGATGTAGCGGGGCTTGTGGCGCACGGTCACCTGGTAGCTGCCCACGAAGCCTTCCACCTTGACGACCTCGCTGAGCGTCCACAGCGTGATGTTGGGGTTGGCCCGAACGGCGGTCATCTTGGGAGTCAGGATGCAGGCCGCGCAGTCCAGGGTGGGGAAGGTCTTGTCGAACTGGGCCATGTGCCCGCCGATGGTGGGCTCCCGCTCCACCAGGTAGACCTGCTTGCCGGCCGCGGCCAGGCTCAGGGAAGCGTGGATGCCCGCGATGCCGCCGCCCACTACCAGCACCTCCGGGCGTATGGGCACCCGGCGCCGTTCCAGAGGCTTGTGCAGTTTCACCCGGTAAACCGCCGCCCGCACCAGGTCCTTGGCCTTCTCGGTGGCCGCGGCCTTGTCGCTGTGAACCCAGGCATCGTGCTCGCGGACGTTGACCATCTGGAAGTAGTAGGCGTTGAGCCCGCCCTGAGCCGTGGCGTTGCGAAAGGTCGCCTCGTGCAGCGAAGGCGAGCAGGCGGCCACGATAATGCGATCCAGCTGGTGGTCCCTGATGTCGTTCTTGATCAGATCCTGGCCGGGATCCGAACACATGTACTTGTAGTCCCGGGCTACAGCGACTCCCGGAAGCGAGGCTGCGTAGTTCGCGACCCCTTTGACGTCGATGGTGCCCGCGATGTTGTGCCCGCAGTGGCAAACATAGATGCCGATCCGCGCCATCCCATCCTCCTCGGTTACTTCGACATGCACTCTTCCACCAACTCGACCACGTCCTTCACCGCCAGGCGGCCCTCCAGGCTTTCGGTCTTCAGAGCATCCTGGAACATGGCCAGATCCTTCGGGCAGGCGATCGCCATGACGCCTACCCCGGCCAGCGCGGCCGCTTCCCGGACCCGGCTCTCGGCCGGCCGCTGGGTCACGCCCGGCACGTCTTCCATCCAGATACGGCCGCCGCCCGCGCCGCAGCAGAAGGCCTTCTCGCGGCTGCGCGGCATCTCGGCGACCTCACCGGCCACGGCCGCCAGCACGCGGCGCGGTGCATCGTAGATCCCGTTGTAACGGCCCAGGTAGCAGGGGTCGTGGTAGGTCACCGGCCCGTCCAGGGTCTTTTCCAGGATCAGTTTCCCGTTTTGAATCAATTCGTCCAGCACTTCGACGGCATGCAGCACCGGCCGCCCGTTGGGGTACTCGTTTTTCAAGGCGTGATAGGTGTGGGGGTCGGTGGTGACGATCTTCTCGAACCTGGCCTTCTCCAGGACCTTGAGGTTCTTGTCGCGCAGGGCTTCGAAGAGACCCTCCTCGCCGATGCGCCGGACGTCGTTGCCGGAGTTCTGCTCGGCTTCGTAGAGAATCCCGAAATTCAGCCCGGCGCGCTCGAAGACCCGGGCGGCGGAGCGGGTGACTTCCTGAACCCGCGGATCGTAGGAGGCGTAGTCTCCCACCAGCCACAGGTACTCGACCGGCTCCTTGCGCGCGTCCTTGATCTTGAAGCCGAGACCCTGGGTCCACTTGGCCCGGTTGCGCGGCGAAGCGGCGAAGGAGTTGCCGTAGCGGCCCAGGCTCTGCAAGGTCTCGCCCACCCGCGTCTCCACCTGGCCTTGCGCGACCAGGAAGCGGCGCATTTGAACGATCATGGGCACGTGCCAGACGCCCACCGGGCAGCGCTCCACGCAGGCCAGGCAGGAAGTGCAGGACCACAACCAGCTTTCCGGCACCACCCCGCCGGCCAGGGCGCCGTTGGCCGCGGGCCGCTCCGCATAAGCGCGCAGCACCTGCACGACGTCGCGGGGCGACAGCGGGAATCCGCCCGAAGCGGCCGGGCAGTGCGCGTGGCAGCGCCCGCAGCGCGTGCAGGCGTCCAGCATCACCAGCTCGCTGCGGGTGAGGTCCTCGATCCGGCCGTAGCCGCCGCTGTCGCCCTCGGGCGGCGCCGGCAGGCGTTTCGCGCCCGCATGGTCCTTGAAAGCCACGCTGTACCAGGCGGCCAGCATGTGCCAGGCCTTGCTATAGGGAATCCAGCCAATCAGGGCCAGAGCGCCCACGGCGTGGAAATACCAGACGTACGGAAATGCGGCTTGCGCGCCCTCCGGGCTCAACCCCAGCGAGCCGAGCCCCTGGGCGACCTGCCATCCGAAGAACGACGCCCGCTCGAATTCCGGACCGCCCGCGCGGATGCGGAACGCCTCGAGGAGGAAGCCGCCCATGCCCAACAGCACCAGCAGGCCCAGGAACAGCCAGTCTTCCCGGGCCAGCGCCGGTGGAGACGGCAGGCGCACCGCCTCCGGCCTGGCCTGGTAGCGAAGAAACGGCAGGCGCAAAATCAGGCGGCGCGAGGCCAGCAGGAACAGACCCGCCAGCAGCAGGAGGCCGGAGAGGTCGGCCAGCCAGGAGAACACCAGGTAGAACGTGCCCTTCAGAAATTGCCACTCGGGCAGCACGAAACGCAGGAAATCGTTATCGACCAGCACCAAAATGGTTGCGATAAACAGACCTGCAAATCCCCAAAAAGTGCACAGGTGAGCGATTCCGGCGTAGGGATCGTCCCGAAACACGGTCCGGTTGGGAAAAATGGCCGCCGCCCCGCGAACCAGGCCCTGCCAGGTGAAGACCGCCTGGTCGTCGGCCCGTCCCCGGAGGTAGCGCCGGACCCGATGCCAGGCGCCGTAGAAGAAGAAACCCAGGCCGGTGGCGGCCAGCAGGTAGAAGAGCGCCACCATCCAGACAGGCAGCAGGTAGAAGACCGGCCGAGCGATTTCACCTTCGGGCATTTTTCACCCCTTCGCCGCTTTCACCTTCTCCGCCAGCGCGGGCATCAAATCGAGCGCGTCGGCCACCACTCCGTAATGCGCCTCATTGAAGATGGGCGCCGCCGGATCGGTGTTCACGGCCACGATCAGGTCCGAACCGCGCATGCCCTCCAGGTGCTCGGGGGCCCCGCTGATGCCCAGGGCCAGGTACAGCCGGGGCTTCACCTGCATGCCGGATTTCCCGACCTGCCGTGAGAGCGGCAGCCAGCCCTGGTCGATCACCGGACGCGAGCCGCACACCGCGCCGCCCAGCGCTTCGGCCAGTTCCTCGGCCATCTCGAGGTTATCCTTGCTTTGAATCCCGCGGCCCACCGCCACCAGCACCTGCTGCTGGGTGATGTCCACTTCGCCCATCTCCGGCTCCAGGTACCGCTTCAGCTTGATGCAAAGGCCGGCGGGGAGTTCGAGGGCCACTTCTTCGACCGCCGGGGACGCCCCGGAGCGGCCCTGGTCGGCCTGCCGGGCGCCCGGCCAGACCGCCAGGATGGCGCTGTCGCCGGCCGTGGCGACAGTAGCCTCGATCTTGCCCCCGTACAGCACGCAGGTGGCTTGCACGGCGCCGTCCACGACCTTGGCATCCTTACAGAAGTTCACCACCGGCAGTTCCAGTTCGGCCGCCACCAGGGTGCTCAGGCCCATGCTGACGTTCGTCAGCGGCACCAGCACGGCGCGCGGCTTGCGTTCCCGCATCAACTGGACGAGGGCGCTCATGAGGGCCTCGATATTCGGCTCCGCCAGCGATTCATGATCCGCGTACAACACCAGGTCCGCCTTGCCGAGGCCGGCCGCCAGACTCCTGGCGTTATGACCCAGCAGGACCGCTTCCAGCCGCGCACCCAGGCCATCCGCCAGTTCGCGCCCCAGGGCCATCACCTCGTAGGTGATCTCGGAAATCTGGCCCTTCCACTGCTCCGCCACTACCCATATATTGCCGTTCATGACCTGAATCTCCTTAAAGCAGGCCGCGAGCGCCCATCAGCTCGCAGATCCGCGCCGCCAGCACATCCGGATCGCCTTCCAGCATCTGGGCGTGTCCGCTCGGTTCCGGCTTGGCCATCGACAGGACTTCCACCACGGGCGGCCCGGATTCGGCGGCCGTCGCAACCCCGCAGGTGGCGATGCTCTGGCTCTTCATGGCGGCCCGGACCTTGGCCACCGGCACATAGCGCGGGGGCTTCTCCGCCGCCTGGATCCCCAGGACGGCAGGCAGCGGAACGTCGAACTCGCCCCGCACGCCGCCCGGAAACTCGCGGATCACGGTAGCCGATTTCCCGCTCGCCCCCGGGGCCACGCCGGTGACCGTGCCGAGATACGGCATGCCCAGGTAGTAGGCCACCATCGGCGCCACCAGACCGTCCAGGTCGCCGATCGCCTGGGCCCCGGTGACGATCAGGTCCACGGGCCCCAGGTCGCGGATCGCGGCGGCGAACGACAGCGCGGCCGCCCGCGCGCTCAGGTTCATCTCCGCGTCCCCGGTCTTGACGGCCCGGTCCGCGCCCCGGGCCAGGGCGCCGTACAGGGTCTCGTCGATTTCCGGAGCGTCGATCGCCAGGGCGGTGACCGTACCCCCCAGGCGCTCTTTCAGCAGCACCGCCTGTTCCAGGGCGTGGTCGTCGGTTTCGCTGATTACCAGGCGCAGAAATTCGCTGTCCAAAGCCTTGCCGTCGGGAGCGATCTCCAGTTCCTCCACGACGTCGGGAACCACTCGTAGTAAGGCAACAATGTTCACGGCTGCTCCTCCAACGCTTCGTCCAGAAGCTCGGTCACATCCCGGACCACCATCTTCTTGTCGAAGCCCAAAACCTTCAATGCATCCTCGAAACGGGAAACTTCATAGGGGCAGGAGACGGCGAGCACATCGGCTCCGGTGGCCACCGCTTCCTTCACGCGGCGCTCGGAGAGCCGCTCGTGGCCCTTGGCTTTGAAGTAGGTATCCAGCCACATGCCGCCCCCGCCGCCGCCGCAGCAGATGGAGTTCATGCGGTTGTGGACCATCTCCACCAGCTTGACGCCGGGGATGGCTTTCAGCAGCGCGCGCGGCTCGTCGTACAGGTCGTTGAAGCGGCCCAGGCAGCAGGAGTCGTGGTAGGTCACTTTGTAATTCAACTTGCGCGTCAGCAGCGGCTTCAGCTTCTCGATCTGGTAGGCCAGGTAGGCCATGACGGGATCCACCGGCCAGGTGAAGCCCAGGGGAATGTAGCGGCGCTGGAAGGCGTTGTAGGAATGCGGGCAGGAGGCCACCATGCGGTTGAACTGGTACTTCTGGAAAACCGCCATGTTGTAATCGGTCAGAGTCTCGAACAGGCCCGGTTCCCAGGTCAGGCGCCCGCATTCTCCGGCGCACTTTTCCTCGTTGCCCAGGATGGCGAAATCGGCGCCGATGGCATGGAGCAGGCGGGCCGTGGCGCGGGCCGTGTCCTGCCCGCGCGGATAGTAGGAGGTGTAGCACTCGACGAACCACAGCACGTCCACCGGCCTGCGGATCTCGTTCATGATGGGGACCGGGACCGGAGCGTTCTTGACCCAGGCGGCCCGCTTGCGCGACGACTCGCCCATGGGATTGCCGTAGCGCAGCGTGTTCTGCAGCGCCTTCTGCAGCTCGGCGGGCAATTCCGGCAGGTGCATCAGGGCCTGCTCCTTCATCAGCGGGAGCAGGATGTCGGTCAGCCGGATGTCGCGCGGGCACTTCGTCATGCAGGCGTAGCAGGCTACGCAGTTCAGCAGGCTCTCGCTGTGGAAAACCTTCTCCACCATCCCGGCCCGCAGCATGGCGATAATCTTGCGCGGCGGATACTCCATGACGTCCCCATAGGGACAGGTGCCGGCGCAGACCCCGCACTGGATACAGGAAAGAATGCGATGCCCTTCCGGGAACTGCAAGATGTTGTCCAGCGTCATCCCGGAAACGCTGTCCAACTGGCACTGAGCAGCAGTGCTAGCCATGTGGCGTCAGCCTCCGCTAGAGCGGCGCCCTCCTGGGAACCGCCTCGTTTTCACCGTTGCGCTTGGCCGCGGGAGCAATCGTGACGGGCGCGGCTTTGGCCCGCGCTTCGCCCCGGCTCCGGGACCGTATATAAAGGCAATCGTGCCGCGAGATGTCACGAAGCAGGCATTTCTCGCGGAGGTACATCTTACACTGCAGGCATACTTCGTCGGGGTTGGGGCTGTGGCCCACGATGGCCACCGCCACCCGTTCCATAAGGCGGGCGGTGTGGTGCAAGTCCTCAACCGGGAACTGCCGGAAGACTTTTTCGATGCGCTTGTTCCGGGCGGCGTCGTACTGCGCGACCAGGCGCCGGCCCGCCTCGGTAAGAGACAACTCGATGGAACGCCGGTCGGAGGCGCCCTCCGTCCGCCGGATCAGCTTGCGGCGCACCAGGCGGTCGGCCGCCTTGCTGGCCGCGGCGTTGCTGATGCCCAGAAAGTTGGCTACATCCCCGATGGTCTGGGACTCCGCCCGGGCGACCAGCTTCAAAAGCCGCAACTGGGAAACGGTGATCTGGGTACCCGCCACCTCTTCGAGCAGGGCCTGCTCCAGCACCCGGCCCAGGGAAGAAGTCAGCGCGTGCATGCCACCCAGGAACTCGTTGATCAGTTCGACGGTTTCCGCGCTCACCATGAGGATCGACCTGCCTGACCGGACGGCAACCCGGCCGGACCTTCATTCTATAACCTGGTAGATATTAAATCAAGTTAAATATCTCCCTGGTTGAATAATGCCGCGGCGCCCGGCGCCGGTGCTAGCATCGGGGGGTGCCGCGCCCATTCCTGCTGTTGCTGGCGGCCTGCCTGCCGGTGTTGCCGGCCGCGGAGGGTCCCGCCTGGCTGCTCGTCGACCGGAGCGAAATCGAGGCCGCCCGCCGCAAGGCCGAAGCCTATCCCTGGGCCCGCGCCTCCTTCGCCCGGCTCATGGAGGAAGCCGAGCGGGCTGTCCGGCAGCCCCTGCCGGCGCCGGACCGCGTGGGCCAGTGGCCGCACTGGTACAGCTGCAAGAAGGACGGCGCGCAGCTCCGTACCGACTCCCCCACCGAACACCGCTGCCCGGTGTGCGGCGCCGTCTATCGCGGCGACCCGTACGATGC
>JADZAF010000107.1 GCA_020852755.1 Bryobacterales bacterium | reverse complement strand
GGCGCCGGCCCGTTCCCCGCGGTCCTGGGCACGGCGGGACACAGCGCGGGCGGCAAGTCGTATTCACTCTATCAGCGCGCCTGGATCGGGCTCGTCAAGCGGGGCTTCGTGGTGCTGGCCTACGACCCTCCGGGGCAGGGCGAGCGCTCCGAATACTGGGATCCGGAAACCGGCCGCTCGCGAGTGGGAATCGGCGTGCCCGAGCACATCATGGCCGGCCTGCAGTGCCTGCTGACGGGAACCAACATCGCCCGCTATGAGATCTGGGACGGCGTCCGCGCCGTGGATTACCTGCTGACCAGGAAGGAGGTGGACCCGAAGCGAGTCGCCGCGATCGGCAATTCCGGGGGCGGCACCCAATCGGCCTACCTCGCCGCGCTGGAGCCGCGCCTCGCCGCGGCCGTGCCCTCCTGCTACATCACTTCCTGGTCCAGGCTGTGGGAGAATCCCGGTCCCCAGGACTCCGAGCAGGTCTTCGCCGGCTTCCTGAGCGACGGGTTCGATTTCCCGGATTTCCTGACCGCCTACGCGCCCCGGCCGACCAAAATGCTCACCGCGATCCGCGATTTCTTCCCGATCGAGGGCGGCCGCGCCGCCTTCGCCGAGGCCCGCCGGTTCTTCGAAGTGCTGGGCAAGCCCGAGCACGTCGGTTACTTCGAATACGACGATCCGCACGGCTGGTCGAAGCCGCGCCGCGAAGCCACCTACCGCTGGCTGGAGAAGTGGCTGAACGGCCGCGAGGACGAAGGCGTGGAGCCGGAGTTCCCGACCGAACCGGAGCGGGAGTTGCACTGCACGCCGACCGGCCAGGTGGCGACCTCCCTGAAGGGCGAGACCACCCAGTCCCTCAACCGCGCGCTGGCGGAGCGCCTGTATCTCGGCAGAGCCGCGGCCACCGTCCAGGATCCCGCCGCTCTGCGAGCCCTGATCGCCGAAACGCTGCAGGTCCCGGGCACGCGCGGCGTGCCGCGGGCGGAACGCCATGGAGAGATCGGACGCGAGGGCTACCGCATCGAGAAGATCGTCCTCACTCCCGAGGCCGGCATCAGCCTGCCCGCGCTGGCGCTGATCCCCGCCGCCGGTGCGGCGCGGAAGCCGGCGGTCCTCTACGTGAACTCGGCCGGGAAAGCGGCGGATGCCGGGCGCGGCCAGGCGTTGGAAGCCCTGGCCCTGGCCGGCAACCTGGTGCTGGCCCTGGACCCGCGCGGTTGGGGAGAGAGCGGCGCGCCCGGAGGCCGCTCCGGGTACAGCGGCACCTACCAGACCGCGATGCGGGCCATCCTGGTGGGCAAGACCCTCTCCGGCATGCAGGTCGCCGACGTGCTCCGCGGCTTCGACTACCTGGCGTCCCGTCCGGACGTCGACCCCGCCCGGATCTCGCTGCACGGAAAAGGCAACGGCGGCGTGCTGGCCCTCTACGCCGCGGCCCTGGAGCCACGCATCGGGCAGGTGAAGGTGGAAAACGCCCCCCTCTCCTTCATGGACATCGTGCGAGCCAGAATCCACGAAAACACGGTGGACCTGGCCGTACCCGGGGTGCTGCGCAAGTTCGATCTCCCGGACCTGGCCCGCGCGATTGCGCCCCGCAGCCTGGAGATCCTCGACCCCCGCGCGCCCGCCGGCGGCCCGGTTCTTCCGGAAGCGGCCAAAGCGGCCTTCCCCTCGGCCCGCGTGGCGATGCAGTAGCAGAAAGGGAACCGTCATGCCGACTCGACGCGCTTTTCTCAAGACCGCCGGAGCCGCTGCGCTCGCTCCCCTCGCAAGAGCCGAGAGCGCCCGTCCCCCCAACGTGGTGATGATCTACGCCGACGATCTCGGCTACGGCGACCTGGGCTGCTACGGCTCGCCGCTGCGCACGCCTCACCTGGACCGGATGGCGGCCGAGGGCGTGCGCTTCACCCAGTTCTACTCCGCCAACCCGGTCTGTTCCCCCTCGCGCGCGTCGCTCATGACCGGGCGCTATCCCACCCGCGTGGGCGTGCCGCGCGTCCTGTTCCCAACCGATCAGACCGGCCTGCCGCACAGCGAGGTCACCATTGCGCGCATGCTCAAGGGGCGCGAGTACAGGACCATGTGCATCGGCAAATGGCACCTCGGACACCTGCCTCAGTTTCTGCCCGCCCGCCATGGCTTCGACGAGTATTTCGGCAGTCCCTACAGCAATGACATGAAGCCGACTCCGCTTCTGCACAACACGGAGACGCTCGAAGAGCCGGCCCGGCAGGACACTCTCACCCTGCGATACACGGAGCAGGCCGTGAAGTTCATCGAGCGCTCCAAAGACGCGCCGTTCTTCCTGTACATGCCCCACACCTTCCCGCACATCCCGCTGCACGCCTCGGCCCGCTTTCGCGGCAGATCGAAAGCGGGACTGTACGGCGACGTGATCGAGGAGCTGGACTGGAGCGTGGGTGAAGTGCTGGGCGCTCTCAAGAGGGCCGGGGTTGAGAACCACACGCTGGCGATGTTTTCCAGCGACAACGGCCCCTGGTACCAGGGCAGCCCCGGCCAGCTCCGCGGGCGCAAGGGCGCCACGTACGAAGGCGGTGTGCGCGAACCGTTTCTGGCGCGCTTCCCGGGACGCATCCCGGCCGGCAGCGTCTGCACAGGGGTGGGGTCCACTCTTGACGTGCTGCCCACCGTAGCCCGGCTGTGCGGCGCGGCCCTGCCCCCGAACCCTCTGGATGGCATCGACATTTGGCCGCTGCTGACAGGCCAGAAGCAGCAACTGGAGCGCGAGGCCCTGCTCTACTTCGACAATCTCCACGTGCAATGCGCGCGCTGGAAGCAGTGGAAACTGCACCTCGCGCGTTACAACTCGGCGGCCTACAATCCCGCGCCGCAGGGCGGACGCGTGAATCTGCCGCTCCCGTCCCCGGAACTGTACGATTTGGAGGCCGATCCCGACGAGAGCTATGACGTGGCGGCGGAAAACCCGCAGGTGGTGGCGGAAATTCGCGCCCGCATCGAACGCCTGATGTCCGGCTTTCCCGAGCCGGTGCAGCAGGCCTATCGCGAGACCCTGGCGAGGAAGGTCGGGGGCACCGCAACGGGCGCCGTCCCGCGGTTGGCGCAATGAGCACGAGCCGGAGAGGATTTCTGGCCGGGCTGGCGGCTCCCGCCATCCTGCCGGAGCGGGCCGGCCGCCCCAACCTGCTGTTCATCGCCATCGACGATCTGAACGACTGGATCGGATGCCTGGGCGGCCACCCCGACATCCGCACTCCCCACCTGGACCGCCTGGCGTCCCGCGGCGTGCTGTTCACCAACGCCCACTGCGCCGCTCCGCTGTGCAATCCTTCGCGGGCCGCGCTCATGACCGGCATCCGGCCCTCTACTTCCGGCGTTTACGACAACAACCAGCCCTTCCGGCTATCGGCCGCCGGAAGGAACACCGTCACGCTTCCGCAGCACTTCATGGCGCACGGCTACCGCGTGACCGGCGCGGGCAAGATCTACCACAATCCCTTTCCCGATCCCGCCAGCTGGCACGACTACTTTCCGTCCGAAATCCGCACCAAGCCGCCCGATCCGCTTCCGCCCAACCCGCCTCTGAACGGCATTCCGAACACCGCCCACTTCGATTGGGGCCCGCTGGATGTGCCGGACAGCGAGATGGGAGATTCCAAAGTCGCGGACTGGATTGTCTCGCGGCTCAGCCGCCCGCAATCCCAACCCTTCTTCCTGGCGTGCGGCTTCTTCCGCCCGCATCTGCCCTGGTACGTTCCGCGCAAGTACTTCGACCGCTACCCGGCAGCCAGGGTGACCCTGCCTGAAGTGAAAGAGGACGACCTGGATGACGTTCCGCCGGCCGGGCGCAAGTTCGCCCGCCCGGAAGGCGATCACCGCAAGGTGATCCAATACAACCAGTGGCGCGGAGCGGTGCAGGGTTACCTGGCGTCCATCAGCTTCGTGGACACCTGCGTCGGCCGGGTGGTGGATGCGCTGGAGCGCGGTCCGCACGCAGCCGGCACCGTGGTGGTTCTGTGGAGCGACCACGGCTGGCATCTCGGAGAGAAGCTGCACTGGCGCAAGTTCTCCCTGTGGGAAGAAGCCACGCGCAACGTTCTCATGATCGTCGCTCCCGGGGTAACTCATCCGGGCGGCCGCTGTGGGCGCAGTGTCAGTCTGATGGACATCTACCCCACGGTGACGGAGTTGTGCGGCCTGCCGGCGGCCCGCGCGCAGGAAGGCCGGAGCCTGCTGCCGTTGCTGCGAAACCCCGCCGCCGCGTGGGACCGCCCGGCGGTCACGACCTACTTGCGCGGTAACCACTCGGTCCGTTCCGAACGCTGGCGTTATGTCCGCTACAGCGACGGCGGTGAGGAACTGTACGATCATCGAGCCGACCCCATGGAGTGGCGCAACCTGGCCGGTGAGCCGGGATACAAAGCCGGCATCGAGAGACTGGCCGCCTGGCTGCCTCGTGAAGACGCTCCCGATTCGCCACGGGGACGAGGCGTGGACCCGCCCGTCGATTGACACAGCGGTTTCTTCCCCGGGGTCCGATTCCCGTGGAACTTCGGCCTGAAGAAAGGCGTGACTGCTTCAATACCGGCACGGTAGAATGAGCACAAGAAGAGGGAGCGCTCGGCGCCAGTCCGGCTCATGACCATACTCAACGTGGAAGACGATGTAGCCACGCGCTACGCCCGGACCCGGATTCTGCGAAAAGCCGGCTACGACGTGAAGGAGGCCGCGACCGGACAGGAAGCTCTGCGTGTTTCCGCCGCCGAGCGTCCTGCCTTGATCCTCCTGGATGTGAAACTGCCCGACCTGAACGGCCTTGAAGTCTGCCGTCGACTCAAGGACAATCCCACCACCGCGCGCATCCCCGTGCTTCAGATATCCGCCGTGGCCGTGAGTGAACTGGATCGTCTGCAGGGCCTGGGGGCGGGAGCCGACACCTACATCACCGAACCGGTGGATGCGGAGGGCCTGGTGGCCGCCGTCAGCGCCTTGCTGGAAGCCAAGGGACAGGATGCCCATTCGGCCGGCGAGCGCACGCTGCTGCACGGCCTCCGCAGGGGAACCGGCGATGTGACCCGGAGCGACCGCATGTTCCGCGCTTTGCTGGACGCCGCTCCCGACGCGATGGTCATCATCGAATCCAACGGCAAGATCGTGCTGGTGAACTCGAAAACGGAGAGACTGTTCGGTTACGCCCGGCACGAGATGATCGGCCAGCCGGTCGAGATGCTGATGCCCCCACGCTTCCGCTCCGGCCACACCGGCCTCCGGCAATCTTTCCTGCAGGATCCCCGTCCCCGGCCGATGGGCGTGGGGCTGGAGTTGTTCGCCCGAAGAAAGGATGGCTCGGAGTTTCCCGTCGAGATCAGCTTGAGCCCGCTGAAGACGGAGGAAGGCGTTCTGGTCACCAGCGTGGTTCGCGACATCACGGAGCGCAAGGAAGCGGAAGAGCGCATCCGGGCCTTGAATGCCGAACTCGAGACGCGGGTATCCCAGCGAACAGCTGAACTGGAACGCAGCAACGAAGACCTGCAGCAGTTCGCCTATGTGGCTTCTCACGATCTCAAGGAACCGCTGCGCACGGTGACTTCGTACGCGCAGTTACTGGAGCAGCGCTACAGGAACCAGCTGAGCCCCGAGGCGGCCGACATCCTTGAGTACATCGTGGACGGCGTCCGGCGGATGAACGCCCTGCTCGACGATCTTCTGGGGTACTCCCGGACCATCGGCCCCTACCAGCCCGCTCCGGCCGCCCGGGTGGAACTGGAGAACGTGGCGCGGCTGGCCATCAGCAACCTGGACGCCGCCATTCGCGAGAGCAACGCCGAGGTGAGCTTTCAGGCGCTTCCCGTCATCGAAGCCGACTCCGCCCAGATGCTCCAGCTGTTGCAGAACCTGATCGGCAACGCCATCAAGTATCGCGGCCCGGAGCCGCCCCGTGTTTACGTCTCCGCCGAGAGGCGCGGCGAGAACTGGGTGATTTCGGTGAAAGACAACGGCATCGGCATCGAACCGCGCTACGCCGACCGGGTGTTTCTGCCGTTCAAGAGGCTGCACGGGGGCGAGTATCCCGGCACCGGTATCGGCCTGGCCATCTGCAAGAAGATCGTCGAGCGCCACGGGGGATTCATCTGGGTGGAGTCCCAGCCCGGCGCGGGATCCACCTTCTACTTCACTTTGCCCGCCGCGGGCGCCGATTCCAGCACCACCACTTCGTAATCTTCCAGCTTGGGCACCACGAAACCCGTGTAGCCCGCCGCCGGCTGCAATTCCAGCTTGCTTCCCAGGGAAACCGAGCGCGCCGAGCTGTACTCTCCCAGGACCTGGATGGCGATATTCCGCATGGGAAGCGGCGCGAAGTAGGCCGTGTCCGAATGTCCCGACAGGTTGATCAGGTGCACCAGTGTTCTGCCGCTCCGGAGTTGCCGCATCAGGGTGATCTCCACCAGCGGATGGGCGTTGGTCTTCACCTGGCGGCCGCCCGGCAGCAGGTGGTCTATAAGCCCGGCGATCAGGCCCGCGTGCCCTTCCGAACTGTGCCGGTAGTACAAACCCGCCGCGTCCCAGGGAATCCAGGCCAGCCTTCCCTTCCCATATCCGGTCAGCAGCAGGCCGGGCTTCTCGCTCTCGGTCTTGTCCACCCAGACTTTTTCCGGCGGGCCGAACATGGCCGGCGGAATCAGGGTCAGCAGCGGCCTGGGCGAGGGCGGCAGCTCGGTGTATTCCCCGTCCAGGAACACAAGGTTGGTGTCTTTCAACAGCGGGAACAGCGTGTGATCGTGAATGCGCAGGGAAGCCCGGGTCCGGGGCCAGCGGCGCACCGCCGCCGGAACGCTCAGGGCGGGCGGCTCGGCGCCTGTCGTCAGGACCCGGCCGCCCCGGCGCAGGTAGGCATCCAGTTCCCGCGGCGCCGGGCCGGGAGCGATCACCAGATCGTAACCGCGGTCCGGGTCCTGCAGCCAGTTCAGGTTGTCGGAGACCGCGAAGGGGATGTGCTGTTCGGTGAGGATCCGGAACAGTCCGCGATAGTCCGCCTGGCGGCCTCCCAGCAGCAGGACGCGGGCCGCGCTGCGCTGCCCGACGTAGAGTTCCTCGTGCCTGGCATGCCAGGCGAACACCGGGCGGGCGGCGGCGATGGCGCTGCGGTCTTCCTGGTCCAGTGTGCCCAGCATCGCCAGGGCCGGCCCCGCTCCGTGCGCCATGGCCTGCCAGAGCCGCAGGCGGATCTCGGCGCGAGGCACGGCGACAAAGCGCCAGGGAAAGTCCACGAAGCTCATGCACAGGTTGAAGGCCATCTTGTCCGGCTCGGAGTTGCGCGCCCGGTTGACGTTGTCGCTGGCCGAGTAGGGCCACAGCGGCAGCGGACGGTTCACCCCGGTGTTCGATTCCGACATGATGCCGTCGGTGTGCTGCTGAATGTACGTGAGGAAGGCGGCGCCGGGGCGCTTGCGGTGGATCAGATCCGCGAACAACCCGGCCACTTCCCGCGCCGAGGCCCGCATGAACTCCATGTACCCGGCGTCCGCCACCGCCGGCAGAGGCCGCTTGTAGCGCTCCTGGAAGCGGCTCCGGCACCCGTCGCACTGGCAGGGTCCGATCGGGTTTCCGCTGTAGTCCGCGAACTGGTTGCCGAACATGTTGAAGAACAGCCCGTCGACCTCGTAGCGCTCCAGCGCCTCGGACAGGATCTTGAGCGCGTGGGCCCGGTAATACCCGGCGTTGATGCAGGTCGAGTACAGCCCGTTGTACACCACCGGCCGGCCGCCGGCGGGCCGCAGAAACCATTCCGGGTGCGCGTCGTAAACCGGCTTCTGCGCCTTGCTCAGATCGAAGCGCCCGATGACGCGGATTCCCCTCGCGTGGGCCTCTCGCAGCACTTCGCCGAACAAGTCCCGCCCGGGCGGCATGTGGGGACTGGGATAGTGAAACTCCGTCCGGGTGGGATAGTAAGCCACGATGCCGCCCATTCCGAACAGGAGGGCGTTGGCGGGAAACTCCGCCACCTGGCGGGCGAGGCGGCGCGGGTCCAGGCCCGCATCGATCTCCCGCAGGTTGGTCTGCACCAGCCGGACCGGCGTGTCCATCCACCAGCGCGGCGCGGCCGGCGCGGCGCTCAGGGCCAGCAGGAGGGGCAGGATTTTCATGACGGAGATGATAACAACCCCGGAGCCGCTCGGGCATGCGACACTGGTCGGATAGAGATGTCCCACCAACGCGCCCGCTGGGCCGGACAACCCTGGAAAACGCTCTCCAGCCGCGACGTGTACCGCAACAAATGGATTTCCGTGCGGGAAGACCTGGTGGAACTGCCGGACCGCAGCACAACCATCTACGGCGTGGTCCGCAGCGGGGAGTGCGTCGGCATCCTGCCGTTCATCGATGCCGACCAGGTGCTACTGGTCCGCCAGTACCGCTACGTGGCCGGACGCGAAACCTGGGAAATGCCCACCGGCGGCCTGCTGCCGGCGGAGACGCTGTGGGATGCCGCGCAGCGCGAGCTGGCCGAGGAGACCGGCTACCGCGCCGGCCAGCTCGAGCCGCTCACCGCATTCCATACCAGCAAGAGCGTCCTGGACGAAACCGCGCATCTCTTCATCGCCAGGGACCTGGTCCGCGCCGAGGCTCCGCCTGACGAGACCGAGTTCATCGAGGTGCGCCCCTTCTCCTTCGACGAAACCCTGCGCATGGTTTCCGAGGGCGAAATCACCGACGGCATGACCGTCATCGCCGTCTTGATGGCGGCGCGCAGGCGTGGACAATGAAAGAGAAGACTGGCCACCAAGGCACAGAGCCGCGGAGAACACCCAAACGGCTTCTTTCCTTGTGTTCGCTGTGCCGCCGTGGTTTATTCGCCAACTTTCCCGGAGGTTCCAGCATGTCGAGAATCCTGCTGGCGGGGTTTTTGCTAACCCTCGAAGCGCTGGCCGCCACCGGCTTCAAGGCCGGCGTGGGCCGCATCGTGATCACCCCGCGGAAGCCCATCTACCTTTCCGGCTACGCCAACCGCAACCGGCCCTCGGAGGGCGCCGTACACGACCTCTGGGCCAAGGCCCTGGCGATTGAGGACTCCAGGGGCAGCCGCCTGGTGCTGGTCACCACCGACCTCATCGGCCTGCCCCGCCACATTTCGGAAACGGTCGCGGCGCGCGTGCAGAAGCAGTACGGCCTGGATCGCGCACGGCTGGTGCTGAACTCCTCCCACACCCACACCGGCCCGCTGGTCGGGCAGAACCTGAGCATTCTGTTCGACCTCGGTCCGGAAGATGCGGCCCGCGTGCAGGAGTACTCGCTGGACCTGACCGGCAAGCTGGTCGCGGTGGTGGGCGCGGCGCTGGCCGATCTGTCTCCGGCCGAACTCTCCTACGGTCACGGGCAGGCGCCCTTCGCCATGAACCGGCGGGAGCCGGGACCCAACGGCGTGCGCATCGGCGTGAATCCTTCGGGTCCTTCCGACAAGGACGTGCCGGTACTGAGAGTCACCGCCCCGGGCGGCGCGATTCGCGCCATCCTGTTCGGCTACGGCTGCCACAACACCACCCTGACCGGCGAGTTCTACAAGATCAGCGGCGATTATGCCGGCTTCGCGCAGATCGAGGTCGAAAAGGCCCAGCCCGGCGCTACGGCCCTGTTCATGATGCTCTGCGGCGGCGACCAGAATCCCAACCCGCGCAGCAGGCTGGACCTGGCCGAGGCGCACGGCGCCACCCTGGCAGCCGCCGTCAGCCGCGTCCTGTCTCAGCCCATGAAGCGCATCGAAGGCCCGGTCCGGACGGCTTTCCGCATCGTCGAACTGGGTTTCGCTCCCCACACCCGGGAGAAGTTCGAGGCCCGCGTCAACGACGGCAACGTGTTCGTCGCCCGCCACGCCAAGGCCATGCTCAAGGCCTATGACGAGGGGCGTCCCATGCGCCGCTACCCCTACCCGGTTCAGGCCGTCGCCCTGGGCAAGCAGGTGACGCTGGTGGCGCTGGGCGGCGAAGTGGTGGTCGACTACGCCCTGCGGGTCAAGAAGCGGTATGGTTCGGAAGGCATGATCGTGGCCGGCTATTCGAACGACGTGATGGCCTATGTCCCCTCGCTTCGCGTGCTGAAGGAGGGCGGCTACGAGGCCGTGGACAGCACGACCTACTATGGCGTGCCAGGTCCCTGGGCCGAAGACGTGGAAGAGAAGATCTTCACGGCTATCGGACAGGTGATGGAGCGGGTGAAACGCTGAGATGAAGCGGCGGGACTTCCTGGCCGCGGGTCTCGGCGCCGGCCTGCCCGCGGCCGCGCCGGAGCGGCCCAATATCCTGCTCTTCTGCACCGACCAGCAGCGCTTCGACACCCTGGGCGCGCTGGGCAACCCGCACATCCGGACGCCTAACCTGGACCGCCTGGTCAGCCAGGGCGTGGCCTTCACCAACGCCTACTGCCAGACGCCCATCTGCACGCCCAGCCGGGCTTCGCTACTCACCGGCTGCTACCCCAGCACGCTGCACGTCACCCGCAACGGCAACGCTTTCTTCCCGGCTCACCTGGCGCCGCGCCTGATCTCCCGGATTCTCCAGGGCGCCGGCTACGACTGCGGCATGGTGGGCAAGTTCCACCTCTCTTCCTCCTATCAGCGGGTGGAACCCCGCCTGGACGACGGTTACCGCCTGTTCGAGTGGAGCCACGCGCCCCGCCAGGATTGGCCGGTCGAAGAGCAGGGCTACATGCGATGGCTGCGCGACCAGGGCGTGGATTTCAAGCAAGCCTACGGCGCGCGGCGTCTTCCCGGCCGCCCGGCGGAATTCAACGCCGGCATCGCGGCCCGCCATCATGAAGTCACCTGGTGTACCGGGACCGCCGCCTCGTGGATCCGGGGGCGGCTGACAGCGCCCTGGTTCATCACCGTGAACACCTACGCCCCGCACCCTCCTTTTCACCCGCCGCCCGAGTTTCTGGAGAAGATGAATCCCGAGACCATGCCTCTGCCCCTGTGGGGTCCGGATGAGCCGCGCAACCAGGCGCACTTCTCCAAGGTCGATTTCCAGTCCCGGCCGCGCGACCCCTCCACCTATCCCAGCCGCTTCATGAAGGCAGCCTACTACGCCCAAGTGGAGTTCGTGGACCACTGTTTCGGCCAGGTGCTGGACGCCCTCGACGCCTCCGGCCAGCGGGACAATACCCTGATCGTGTTCACCTCCGATCACGGCGAGGCCATGGGCGACCACGGGCTGACTCACAAGGGGTGCCGCTTCTATGAGGGCCTTTCGCACGTGCCCCTGGTTCTTGCCTGGCCGGCGCGGTGGAAGGCCAGGCGAAGCCCCGCTCTGGTGGAACTCACCGACATCGTCCCCACCTTGCTCGAAGCCGCCGGCATCCCTCTGCCGGACCACCTGCAGGGCATGCCACTCTCCGCGCTGGCCGCCGGCGCGGCCCGAGACTCCGCTCACCGCGTTTTCGTCCGCAGCGAGTATCACGACGCGCTCGACCTGCCCGACCACACGCATGCCAACATGCTGCGCAACGAGCGCTACAAGCTGGTCCATTACCACGGACACCCGGCCGGGGAGTTGTATGACCTGGAAAAGGACCCGGGAGAACTCCGCAACCTGTGGTTTGATCCCGCCCACGCGGCCTTGCAGCGGGACTTGACGAAGCAGTTGTTCGACGCGGTGATGCTGGCCTCCGACCCGGGTCAGCCGCGCATCGGCCCCATGTAGGCCCGGGCGGGTTCAGCAAGCCAGATCGTCGCGGGTGATGCGGAAACCGTTCAGGCTGCCCAGCACGGTGAGGCCGATGTGTCTCTGGTGGAAGAAGGTCTGGGCCATACGCAGCACGTCTTCGGCCGTGACCCGCTCGACGCTTTCCAGCAGTTCATCCAGGCTGAAGAAGCGTTCGAAGTAGATCTCCTGGCGGGCCAGGTTGGACATGCGGCTGGAGGTCGATTCCAGGCTCAGCATGAGCGAGCCTTTCAGGTGGTCCTTGGCGCGGCGCAGTTCCTCGGCGGTGACCGGCTCTCTCTTCAACTGGCTGAACTCCCGGAGCACCGACTCCACCACCTGCCGCGCCGATTCCAGCGATGTGCCCGCGTAGACCGACAGGCAGCCCGTGTCGCGATAGGGGTTCAGCTCGGAAAAGACCGCGTAGGCCAGCCCCTGCTTCTCCCGGATATTCTGGAACAGCCGCGAACTCATTCCGCCGCCCAGCAGCGTGTTCAGCACGTAGCAGGCGTAGCGGTCCCGGTGACCGACCGGCAGCGCCGGCACTCCCAGGCACAATTGCACCTGCTCGAGAGCCTTCTTATGGCGCAGCGTGATACGGGCGTGCGTGGCGGGCACGGTGTCCGGAGGAAAGCCGTCGCCGGGGCTCAGGGAGGCGAAGTACTTCCCGGCCAGCCCCACGACCTGCTCGTGGGTCAGGTTCCCGGCCGCCGTGATGATGGTGTAAGCGGGCGCGAAAGCGCGCTGGTACCATCCCATCACCATGCCGCGGTCGAACTTCTTCACCGTCTCCCGCGTGCCCAGGATCGGGCGGCCCAGCGGATGGTCTCTCCAGAGGTTTGCGGAGAAGATCTCGTGAACCAGGTAGTCCGGGTTGTCCGCCTCCATTTTGAGTTCTTCGAGGATCACGGACTTTTCCCGGTCGATATGCTCCTCCCTGAACTGGGGGTGCAGGACCAGGTCGGCGAGAATCTCGAAGGCCTGCGAAAGATGCTCGTCGAGCACCTTGGTGTTGAAGCACACCAGTTCCTTCGCCGTGAAGGCGTCCAGGTTCCCCCCGATCGAGTCCACCGAACGGGCGATGTCTTCCGCCGACCGGGTGGTGGTCCCCTTGAACAGCATGTGCTCGATGAAGTGGGTCACCCCGTTCTGCTCGTGGGTCTCACGGCGGGAACCGCCCGAAATCCAGATCCCCACGGAAACCGAGCGCACGTGGGGCATGGTTTCGGTGATGATCCGAACACCGTTCGGCAGAACCGTCTTTTCGATATCGCGAACGGCCGTGGCTGCGGAGGACATTCCAGTAACGCCGAAGGAAGCTTGCTTCATGTTTACCACTTTCCGGCCTGTTCCCGCCACCCGGGCCGGGCTGGTACACTTGGAATAGATGCCGCAACCTCTTCTAGGAATGGAACTTAGCGAAATTCGAGAGATCCTGGGAGCGGACCAGCCCGGCTTTCGTGCGCGGCAGCTCTATCAGGCCTTGTACCGCCGGCGGGTAGCGGCAATCCCGGAGATCTCCACCCTCCCGGCCGCCCTGCGTCACCGGCTGGCCGAAGAACATCCGCTGGGCCTGCCTGCCCTCGAGCGGCGCTATGAATCGACCGTTGGCACGCGCCGCTACCTGCTGAGACTGGAAGACGGCCGGACGGTGGAGGCGGTCTGGATGCCCGAGCCAGGCCGTGACACCATCTGCATCTCCACCCAGGCCGGCTGCCCCGTCAACTGCCGGTTTTGCATGACGGCATTGATGGGTCTGGAGCGGAACCTCACGGCCGGAGAGATCGTGGGCCAGGTGCTCTTCGTGGCGGGGGATAACGGGGGCCTGGAGGAAGGATCCCGGCTGAACATCGTGATGATGGGGATGGGCGAGCCGCTCCTGAACCTGCCCAACGTGATCAAGGCCACCCGTCTGCTCACCGATCCCGGCGGCATAGGCCTGTCCCCCCGGCGGATCACGCTTTCCACCGCCGGCATCCTGCCCGGGATCGCGGAGCTGGGCCGAGAGCCGGTGCGCCCCAGGCTGGCCATCTCCCTGAACGCCTCGACGGAGGAGATGCGCCGGGAGCTGATGCCCATCACCCGCAAGTACCACTTGAAGGACCTGCTCGAGGCGTGCCGGGCCTATCCCCTGCGCCCCTGGGAGAAGCTGACTTTCGAGTATGTGCTGCTGAGGGATGTGAACGACAGCGATGCGGACGCCCGGCGGGTAGTCAAGCTGCTGGCAAACCTGAACGCCAAGGTGAACCTGATCGCGCTGAATCCCGGACCGGGCATCCCGTTTGAGAGTCCCGGCCCGGAACGGGTCCTGGCGTTTCAGGCGATTGTGCGGCGTTCCCTTCCGTGCTTCATTCGAAAACCGCGCGGCCGCGACATCTTCGCGGCCTGCGGCCAGTTGAAGCGCAACTCCTGACTGCGTGACGGCACGCTCCCCGTCACGCGGGACGGGCGGCGCGGCCTTAGAGACCGTAGTAGGTTGCGTTGCGCTGGGCGTGATGGGCCAGTTCGGCCGGCAGATCGTCCAGCGCGTAAATCGAATTGGTCGGGCAGACCGGAACGCAGGCGCCGCAGTCGATGCAGTCGTT
>JADZAF010000106.1 GCA_020852755.1 Bryobacterales bacterium | reverse complement strand
GTTCACCCACTTTCAGGTGACGCCTCCGGCTCTCATCGTCGTGGGCATGTGTGCCGGCTCCCTGATCAATCCCGCGGCCTTCCTGGCTCTTGCCATCAAGCCAGGCCTTCCACAGCGTCCGGCATCAGTCTTCGGCGCCACGGTGACTTGCAGTTTCGTGCTGACGACCATCGGCTACGGCGGCGCGGCATGGATCGTCGCGCGTGCAGTCGCGCTGGGCGCCCGTTGAACTTTGGGAGAATCCGGTGCGAAGGCGAACGTGACTCAGTCAACCGGGTGATAGTTGAATCGCGGGCTGAAATGAGATCAAGTTACCAGACGGCGGATGATTAGGCCGCCGCCGACCGCTGATGCCGGTACTCGATTTTCGATTTCCTGTATTCGGCTCGCAGATTCCCGTTGATCACGGATATTTGCTGTACTCGGCGCTTTCCGCAGTACTGCCGCAGATAGACTTGCAGGAATCGCTTCGAGATTGTAAACTGGTTAATCTCGGAATCAACACTGAGCATTCCGCTGCGATCTCACGCCGCTTGGTCTCCGTAGGACACCATAGGGACCTAAGGGACCTACTTGCAGGAGCTACCGGGCTGTGAGAGCCTTCAATTCCCTCCACCGGGCCCCTGGCAAGGGCGTACCTGCAGGCTAAGAGATGTGTAGCGGTCTTGGATGAGCAGCAGTGAACCCAACTGGAGTCGAACGACGCCGGCGCCCGGAGAGCACTGACGTGATGGAATGCTTCGACGACTTTTTTAAACGCGTGACCAACTATACACGCCATGGTTGGCAGGCGCGTTTAGCAGCGGACAGCGTCTGCCAGGATCGGCTGATCCGTATCCCTACCGGATTCGGCAAAACTGCGGGAGTCACGATCGCCTGGCTCTGGAACCGCGTATACCAACGGAACAACGATTGGCCGCGCCGACTCGTTCTTTGCCTGCCGATGCGAACGCTTGTGGAGCAGACAGAAAACGCAGTCCGGGAGTGGCTCAACCGCGCAGGGCTCAATGTGCAGCCGCGCGTCCACGTTCTGCTCGGCGGCTTGTCACCCTCCGATTGGCACCTGGAGCCGGAAAGTGATGCCGTCCTGATCGGCACCCAGGACATGCTCCTGTCGCGCGCGCTTAACCGCGGTTACGGCTCTGGTCGCGCCCGGTGGCCGATGGAGTACGGCCTGCTGAATGTCGATTGCCTTTGGGTCATGGACGAAATCCAGCTCATGGACGTCGGCCTGGCCACGAGCGCGCAGCTTCAAGGGTTTTCCGATACCGATCAGAGAGAGGGCAGGCTGCCGCGACCACGCCGGACATGGTGGATGAGCGCGACCTTGCAGCGCGACTGGTTGCGCTACGCACCGGCGTTGAACAATGTCGCTCAGCTACCCGTCACCGAACTCGAACCGGCCGAGAAAACAGGGGACCTGTGGACGGTGGAGAAGTCGATCCGGCTCGAGCGCGTCCCTGCGGCAGAGGATCCCAAGGCAGAACGATGGGCCGAAGTTGTCGCTCGTGCCCACCTGGGCGGCATCACTGTCTCTGTTGCCAATACCGTGAAGAGCGCTGTGGCACTCCACGCGGCACTCGAGAAGCTTAAGAAGACGGGCCAGCTTTCCGGGGTTGACCTCCGGCTTGTCCACTCACGTTTCCGGGGCACGGAGAGGAGACAGTGGGCCGAGGGTTTCCTGAGCCGGAAGCACTGCAAGACAGGACAGAACCGAATCATTGTTGCAACCCAGGTGATCGAGGCCGGAGTAGACATCTCCGCCGACGTCCTCGTGACTGAACTTGCGCCATGGGCTTCGCTCGTCCAGAGATGGGGACGTTGTGCGCGATACGGTGGGAATGGTCACGTCGTGATCGTTGATCGGCGCTACTCTGACGAGAGCGCGCAGAAGATCAAGGCGAAGGATGACGAGGAGCGGGCGCAGACACGTGCCAAGAGAGATCGTGAGATCGCGCTGCCATATGAGCTCGAGGAAATCGAGGCCGCTGCCGACGCGATCACGCAACTGGACGGAGCAGTGGGTCCATCGGCTCTCGAAGGTTTCGAGAAAAGCGAGGAAGAGAAGAGGGAGAAAGGTATCCTGCCCCGGCTGTATCCCTATGAACCGCTGCACGTCCTCAGCCATAGAGAGCTGCTCGACCTCTTCGACACAGGGCCAGACCTCACGGGAGCGGATATAGACATTTCGCGCTTTGTGCGCCAGGGCGATGACCGCGATGTGACGATCTGGTGGTGGCCCGTTCCTGAGCATCAATCGCCCCATCCGCGGCTTCGGCCCACGCACGAGGCCCTTTGCCGCGTTCCGGTCGGTGAGGCTCGCAAGTGGCTCTTCCCGGGCAGACAGAGCTCGGAGGAGACACAAATGGATGAGGTGTCGGATCTCGCCGCTAAAAAAGGTCGGCCGCGCGCCTGGGTCTGGAGCTATATCGACGGCGATTGGCAGCGTGTCGAGGATCGCCACCTCTACCCGGGTCAGACCATCCTGGTTGACGCAAGAGCCGGTGGCTACGACGTGCGTACCGGTTTCACGGGGAAGTCGGGCGCCGTTCCCGTTGAGCGCGGACATGTGCGCGAGATAGTCGGCGCCGAAGCCGCCGATAGCGCAGAGGAGCAGGAAGACCTCAGCGAGGGGCTCGAAGGCGCCAGTTGGCAGTACAAGACGATTCCGACCCACGCAGCCGAAGTCGCGACCGCGGCGCAGAGGATCGCATGTACTCTCGGTCTGAAGGGGACGACGATCCAGATAATCAAACTTGCGGCGATCTTCCATGACATCGGCAAGGCCCACCCAGCCTTTGCCGGCGCGATCAAAGACCGAAACGGGATTCCGCCTGATACGCCTTTGGCAAAAGCTCCGATGGGGCGATGGCATGGCGTTCGCGACATGTACAATCACAGCGGACTGGGAGAGCGCCCCGGATTCCGGCATGAACTGGCCAGCGCTCTGGGTCTTATTGAGCTTCTCTGGCGTGCGTGCCCAGATCACGAGGCCCTTCAAGGCCGGTACGAGGCCGTTCTGGACGCGACCGTCGGCCGGGAGCTTCCGGACGACGCAGATCGAATCATGAAGCGCGAGGGAATTCTTGCCGAGTTCGTCGGGCTGGATGAGACGGCCGTCAATCTCGTCCTTTATCTGGTAGCGTGCCATCACGGAAAAATTCGCGCCACCTTGCCCATGAGTCCTCGCGACCAAAGCAACGTTGGCTGGGACGGAAGACTGCCCATTCGAGGGATTCGTGACGGTGATGAAATCCCCGCGCTGGGCCTCGCGTACCCAGCAGGCCAGGAGTGCCACATTCCTCAGACGAGGCTCCGCTTGGATCCGGCCCGGCTGGGGCTATCGAGCCGCTACGGTCCGAGCTGGGTTGAACGTGTGCTTGCCCTGCGCGAGCGCTACGGAAGCTTCCAACTCGCATGGCTTGAGGCGTTGTTGCGGGCGGCGGACGTTCGGGCCTCGCAGATCGCGCAGCCGCTGGATCCCCTACTTCCGGGGGATCGCGTGCAGGTACAAGCGGCGCCGGATACACGAGACCGAGATGCTGATCTTCGACAGTGGATCGACGACACGCTCGCTGCCGTGGACCGGGAGGCGACGGTCGCGGCAGCCAGGACGCAGCGGGTACGCCGTGCAGGAGCAGCTTCGAAGCGCTCCCGTCGAGGTCCTTCATGAGCAACACGGTCCATGTCCATGAGATGACTGGCATCAAGCCCGATGCGCTGGCGACGTATCTGGCTGGCCTCGGGATCTTCCGCCTGTTCGCGGAGCAGAAGGACAGGAGCGCACGCGGGTTCTGGCGTAACGAGCATTTCGTTTTGGTGACGGAACTCGACTGGGAATCCGTTGAGCGATTCTTTCTTCAGGAGTACAAGCCTACGCCTATCCTGGCGCCGTGGAGCGGGGGCGGAGGTTTTCTTGATATCCCAGACGACGATCCAGGACAAGCCCCAGGAACTAACAGTCGCATTGATCGATTGATGTCGTTTACGTCACCGCGTTTTCATGCCCTGCAAGCTGCAATTGAACGCGCTCGCGCCAACATCCCGCCTGAACTCCCTCAAGCCCGCCGGGAGCGAGATCGCCTCACAGAGGAGTTGCGTGCACAGAGGACACTAGTTCGGACTCTCGAGCGGGGTGGTGAAGAGCACAGGCAGGCAACGAAAGGATTGCAACAACTCGAGGAGCTTCGCGCCGCCGCTCGGGAACGTGTTGAAGAGGTAAAGAGCAAACTCAAGGCAGGGCTGCTCCGAAAGATTGCGGGAAGTTGGGATGGAGCTGCCCACGATTGGTTTGACGCTTCCGTGATTCTGGACCCGCTTGGAGAGCCAGCATACCCTCCGCACCTTGGGACAGGCGGCAACGAAGGGAACCTCGACTACACTGCGGCATTCCAGGATAATCTCTGTCTACTGTTTGAACCCGATGGCATGCCAACCGCCACTGCTCAGCAGCGGTTGGCGTCGACGTTGTTGGGCAGTACTGCTCCAGTCCTGGAGTGCCAGTCCGTTGGTCAGTTTGCACCCGGGCGAGCCGGTGGCGTCAACATGGCATCGGGGTTTGAAGGTAATCCCGTCATCAATCCATGGGAATTCGTTCTCATGCTGGAGGGCGCGGTCGTTCTTGTTGCGGGCATCACCCGCCGCGGTGACGTTGGACGTGCGCGCATCTCGTCACCTTTTTGGGTTGAGGCAACGGCGGCTGGGCTTGCGAGCGCTTCCGAGCTGGAGGCCACGCCACGTGGCGAGCAGTGGTTGCCCCTATGGTCGCATCCGCTGCGGTACGGAGAACTGGTCGAGTTGATCCGCGAGGGTCGAGTACAACTCAGCCGTGGCGGGGCGACGAGGGCGGGAGATCTTGTGCGCGCGGCAGCACGGCTCGGTTTGGCGCGTGGCATCGAGTCCTTGCAGCGCTTCGCGTACCTTGAGCGTAATGGCCAATCGAACCTTGCCGTGTCTGCCGGCCGATTCCGCGTGGCCTCGCGTCCCAGTCAGGCGCTGCTCGATGAAATCGCCCCTTGGATCGATCGCCTCAACGAGCACGCCAGGGACAAGAACGTGCCGCTCAGGCTACGCGTGATCGCCAAGCGGGCGGAGGAAGCGCTCTTTGCCGTTTGCCGGCACGACGCGACGCCAGCGGAATGGCGAGAACTGCTCATCGCACTCGGAAATGCTGAGCTTGCCCTCTTGCGTTGTGGGAAGAGCCCGACCCGCCGGCCGCTTCCCAGATTGAGCGCCGGTTGGATATCGGCAGTGGACGATGGTTCCGAACGGGGCACGACAACGCTCCGGCTCGCGCTGTCTCTTGCTTCTCAACACCGGCCACCTGACAAGGACGGTTTGGCGCTGAAGGGCTCTGTTCGCTGTCACTTCCTCCCGCTGGACGATCCGGACCGAGAATGGCCTCGGTTCCGGTTGGACGAGCGCAGCGGGCGGGCTGAACTCGATCCCGAATGCGTCTGCGTGGGCCGGAATCTCGTTACCGACGCGATTGCCCTCGTGCGGCGGCGTTCGACGTGGGCGCGCACTTCCGACGCCCGGCGCGAAAGAGCGCCTCAACTACCGCTCTGGGCTGTGAACTCGTGCGAGGCTACCCTCGACGAGATTGGGTGGTGGCTGCGAGACGACCAGTTCGATGACGACGTCCTGAGGCTTGTCCGTCCGCTGCTCGCGTTGGACTGGAAGGATGTGAGCAAGCGGGGTGCGGCACCTCGCCCGATCTGCAAAGAGGCGCGCGACCCTCTTCAGATGCTATTCCGTCTCGCGCATCTGCCGTTCGACGTTCCTCTGCTGGAGACGAATGGCAAGCGGGAGACTGCGGTTTCAGTGCGTCTTGATCCAGACCCGCTGCGCCGCCTTGCTGCCGGTGATCTGGACGGAGCGCTGAGAGTCGCCGTGCGGCGACTCAATGCGAGCGGGCTTCGACCTGTCTTCCGGCGTGGCCTTGCCCCAGCGAAGCTCGCGCGCCGTCTCGCCGCCAGCCTCGCATTCCCGATTTCTCAACGTGACGCGGCACGTGCAGCTGGTATGGTCTGCAAGCCGTATGAAGCAAAGGAGGATGAGCGGCAATCGCTGCTTCTTTCCACTTGAGGAGTTTCATCATGCCTATTGACCTTTCGCCTCTCAACGAACATCACGACCTGCTGTTTGAAATCCCGCTCAAGGTCCGCCAAGGCCACAGATTCCAGCCAACGGGCTTTCCGGATCTTGGGGCCGCCGAGTTCGATACTCCTAGGGGGAGATCCCTGCTCGTCGAGTCTGCCCAGAGCATGGCCAACCGGTTGGAAGCCGTCTGTTGGGACGACACCGCCAATGATCTCATCGAACCGGTGCGCGGCCTCAGCTATGTAAAGGTTCTGCTACCTGCGAAGGATGGCAAGCAAGAGTTCCTGACGAGCTCAGTGCTTGAGGCTCACCGACTCAATAGTCCTTACATCGAGAAGGCGACGCCGAGCTGTCACGCGGAAATTCAGGACGCGTTAGGCGCTAAGAACCGCCCCATTGATCGCCGGCGATTCGTAAAGACGGTCTTCAAGTACGATGTCGGATCGCTGTTACACGGTGTCTTCCTGGAGAGTATCGACGGTCGACTCCGCATCGCCCGCGCAATCTCCGCATTCATCGAAGCCGACGGCGTGAAGACAGCCGCTTCAGGAGGTGTCAAGAACGATCGCGTTCAAGCAGCCAAGGACGAAGCTGGGGGACGCACTGCAAAGGAGGGATTTGGGAACCTTCCATTCCCCCGTGACGAATACACAGCCGAGAAGATCACCCTCTACGCGAGCATTGATCTTGCGCAGATCCGCGGCTATGGCCTCGATGTCGCTGCCACGAAGCTCCTCATCCTGTTGGCATTGTTAAAGCTGCGCTCATTCCTCGACAGCCCCATGCGGCTCCGGACAGCCTGCAGTTTTGATTTGTGCGACGGTGGCGATGTCATCAGCACGAACGTGAAGGAGTTCAAGTTGCCAAGCCTCGAGGAACTTGTCGGCAAGAAAGATGGGAATGGCAACTGGTCAGGTGAGCTGACGGGGCTTGTCAAAAGCCTGGCCGTCGCTTCCGACGAAGAGGTGACCAAGACCGACAAGATGCGAGTGACCTCCGTCACGTTCACGGCATAGGCCGACTTGCCATGATCCGTTTGCTTTTCGAATTCTCTGCCGGAAGGTATCACGCGACGCCATGGGGGCATCACGTCAACGAGGGTCTCGTGGAGTGGCCTCCGAGTCCTTGGCGCATTATCCGGGCGCTGCTTGCCACGGGTTACACGAAACTCGGCTGGCTGCAGGCTCCCGACGATATGCGTCGTCTCGTGGAGGCGTTCGCGGCAAGCGAGCCAGTCTATCGCCTGCCTCGCGCGACCACTGGCCACACGCGCCACTACATGCCGGTCCGGGGTCTGAGGAAGACCGGGGTCCAGGAAACCAGCAAGGTGATTGACGCGTTCGTTGTACCGGATGGTCCGCTCGTCGTCGAATGGCCAGTCGCCGAAGATTCGCTCCCGCGCAATCTCCTGGAGAAACTCCTGGATCGCCTCGGATATCTTGGCCGGGCGGAGTCTCGAGTCAGGGCGCGACTCGCTGGAGAAAGCGAGAGTCTTCCGGACTTCGTGGTCTCGACGCAGCGCGGGAATGTTGACGATGATCCTGTCCGCTTACTCGCGCCTGTTTCGGCCGCTATCTACGCTGATTGGCGACGTGGATCGCAAGACGCTCCCGAGGATCTCCTCGCCGCATTGCAGATCGACACGAAAACTCTTCAGAACGAAGGCTGGAACATTCCACCAGGCGCTCGCGAATCCGTGTACTGGCGCCCGGCGCACGCTTTGGTCCAGGTTTTCGCACCCGGGTGGTCTCATGGCGCTGGCGCCGATCGCAACGACACGGCCCTCTTCGCGCTGTCAACCGACAAGAAACGGGACGTCCTGCCGCTCATGGAGCGGGCGCTCCCAACTATGGCTCTCTTCCGGCGAGCTGTGCTGAGCAGCATCGGGGATGAGCAGCAACGCGGTGCCTGTCCGGAACTCACTGGAAAGGACCGGGAAGGGCGGCCGCTGAAATGCAAGCATCAACACGCGCACTTCATTCCGTTATCGCTCGATTCTCAGGCCCCGAGGCGCATCGACCACGTTCTTGTCTATGCACCCATGGGCTTTGGCCCACTGGCCGAGCGCGGGCTTCGCCGGCTGCGGAGGACCCGGGCAAAGGGAATGGATGATATTGCGGTCACGCTGATCGGAATCGGGAAAAAGGAAGCATTCCGGATTGGTGGCGCCGATCCGGTGCATGAGCTCGGATCGAGTACTGCCTGGGTGAGTCGGACGCCGTTCGTCCCCCCGCGTTTTCTCAAGCTGCGTGGAAAAGACTCCCTCGAAGGACAGGTCCGCGCCGAACTTCTGAGACGCGGGTTTCCCGATGCTGCCGTGTCTCCTGCAGTTGCGGCGCCCATCGATGCGACCGAGGCGGGCAGGACTGCAATATGGTTCCGGCGGTTCGTTCGAACGAAGCAGGGCAACGGGGGAGTGCCTCCTGCCGGGTTGTTTCACATCACCCTCACCTTTGACCGCCCAATTAGGGGTCCGGTCTGCCTCGGATGGGGTTGCCATTTCGGTCTTGGGCTGTTCGTGCCAGCCGATGGACGAGCACCGTAAACGAGGCCCGCGAGCCGGCGGCGAAGAATCTTCGTAACGCTGGTCACCCCCATTCACGCCCCCGCCAACAATCTATCTCGCCTCTTCTCCACTCCTTCCCACGCCGGGCGCCCGGCCGCACGCCGTCTCCGTGCTACACCGGGAACGGTGGACATGCACATGGAATCCGCACCTTTCTCTTCCGCGGCCCGGACGGCACTGGCCGCCCGGTTTCCGCCGCCTTTCTATCGTGCCCACCGCGCGCCTGCAAAACGAACCCAGGATGTGATTGAAAACAAAAGAAACCGCCGGGAGCATCCGGCCGTTTCCGCTTCCTTACCGGATCACCACGCTCCCCAGCCGGTAGCGTTTCGCGCCGTCCCCGCCGGGCAACGGCAGGTTCAGCGCGGGCGTGCCCGTGCGGTCGCCCACCGAGATGTACAGGCTGTAGGTTCCCGGCTTCAGGATGTGCGGCGGCGGCAGGGGGAAGCCGATCAGCGCCTTCGAAGCCTGGGTCAGGGTTTTCACTTCCCGGCCCACCGGCATGGCCGCGCCCGGCGGGCCCACCGGCAGGCTGCGCATGTCGAAATCCTCGTCCACGAAAACACCGGCGATGCCGCCCTTGGCGTCCTTCAGCGTCACGGCCGGATAGCCGCCCGGGTAGCACGGCGCCACGCCCGCGTTCCGCCAGCGATAGCCCATCAGCAGCGGCTCTCCCGGGTTGACCTCCTCCGGCCACGAGGCTTCCAGCAGTTGCAGCCGGTAGCCCAACCGCAGGTTCACCCTCCGCACCAGCTCGCGGTTCTTCTCCAGAAACTCCCGCGGATACCAGTGCGCCGTGGCGTAGCTGGCGTGGTACTCCTCCACCGCCTCCAGGAAACGGCTGCCGTCGCCCCAGGCCCCCCGCTTGGCCGACGGGCCGTAGTGCTCCCCTTCCAATACCACCGGCAGCTCCGGCCAGAACATCGGGGCCGCGTAGGCGTGATGGAAGGCCTGCGCGCCGCCCTGCACCAGGATGCTGTCGTCGCGCAGCGTCAGCCCCTGCCGCCGCGCGTAGAGCAGCGTCTCCAGGCCCCGACCCTGAATCGAGAAATCGTCGTTGGCCGCCAGCAGCGTGCGCTTGAAATGTTTCCGGTAAAGGTCGATGTGCCGGCGCACCGTGGCCGCGTTGTACGGCAGGCGCGACGAGGAGAACGTGTGCCCCTCGCCCCACACCCCGAACGACCCCACGTCGATGAAGGCCACCTGCGGGTTGCCGTCGTAGCGCGCCGCCGCGGCCGCCAGGAAGCCGTCCAGCTTCTCCAGAAAGACCGGGTCGTCGTAGTCCGGCTCCCAGATCTTTCCCTCCGGGTCCACCCCCTTGCCCGGCGTCACGAAATAACCCCTGGCGCCCGCCTTGCGCACCCATTCCGGAGTGGCGTAGGGCTGGTTCCTGCCCGATTCCGCGCAGCTGAAGCGAAAGGCCACCTGCTTGCCCTTGGCCGCCCAGCGCTGCATGGGCGTGTCCACCAGCGGCCAGTGGAACTTGCCCTCCTCCGGCTCCAGATAGCTCCAGGCCAGCCGTATGTACACCGAGCTGAAGCCCGGAAAATCGTCCACCGTGTCCGACGGCTCCAGGTTCACCGTGTACTTCTGAATGTCGTTGTCGTAGTGCTGGATCTGCCAGCCCATCCGCGGGTTCACCAGGGCCTCCCCGCTATCCTGGGGCTGCACCGACACCCGCTTCGGCTGGGCCGTTCCGTACGCGCACAGGGAAACCCCCAGCGCAAGCGCAACCATTGCGTTCCGCATAACCAGAATCTCCACCCGCCGGCCAACCGCCGTCGACCGGCTTTTGTCAGCCGGCGCCTTCTACCGCACCGTCCTCAGATACTGCCCGGTGGTCGCGTCCACGAAGACCGAGAAGCTGCTCGCGCTGACGCTCTCGCCCCAGATCACCCGCCAGGCGGGGTTCGGGAAGCGGTCGGTCTGCTCCAGCAGGAAAGTAACCGGCTTGTCCCCGAATTTCTTGGCCAGGTCGCCGGCCTTTGCCAGGGCTATTTCGTACGCCTTGTCGGAGTCGATCTTCAGAGCCGGCGTCTCGAAGGGCTTCGCGCCCGGCTTGGGTCCTCCCCAGGGCGAGGTCGGGCCCGCCACCACCCCTTTGCGTGTGGTGGCGCTGAAATCGGTCACCGCGTAACTGAAGCTGCGCATCTCTCTCCGCTCCGGAGAGACGAACACCGCCTCCCAGATCGGGGCTTTGCCGGGCAGGCTCTTCACATCGGCATGATTCATGCTGTTGATACGCAGGCCTTGCAGGTCTTTGGCCCAGTTGCGGGCCAGCTTGTACATTTCGAAGAATCCGGTTTGGCCCGTTACCGGCTCGGGAGCGGCCGGCTCCTCCTTCTTGACTTCGGTCTTCTGGGGAGCCTGGCTGGAACAGGACGCCATGAACAAGGCGAGTAGGGGAACGGCGGCAATTGTGAACAATTTCTGTGGCATAGTTAACAAGCCTTCATCGCGTTCATTCTACCCGACTCGCTGTGACATAATAGGGGCAGTTTTAAGGCAGGAGTTCCCGGCTCCGGCGTATGGACGCCATCCGGGAACGGAGGGAGGTATCCCATGAGCCGCGAAAGCGGAAGAGTTCTGGTGCTTGCAATCGCGGTGGCGGCCCTGGTGCTCATGGCGCCGGGCCAGGCAGAGGGGCAGGGGGCGCCCGGTCAGGGCGGACAAGGGGGATCCGGAGGTACCGTGCCTTCTCCTTCTCCTTCGCCGGGTCCCGACCCCGGAGTAGGAACCCGTCCCGGTCCCACACCCACGCCCACTCCTACACCGGAGCGGCGCTCGCCATTCCCGGGACCCGAGGAACAACAGCGGCAGCAGATGCCGGAATTCGAAAGACCCATCTTTCTCTCCGGCAAAGTAATGATGGAGGACGGCACCCCGCCGCCCGACTCGGTCGTCATCGAGCGGGTCTGCAACGGCATCCCCCGCCCGGAAGCCTACACCGACAGCAAGGGCCGGTTCAGCTTCCAGTTGGGAGAGAACCGCGGCATGCTCGCCGACGCCAGCGTGGGCCCCAGCGCCGACGATCCCTTCAGCCGCGGCGGAAGCGGAATGGGCGCGGGTTCCCGCAGCTCCGGACCGCTCGGCCAAAGCCGCCGCATCACCGAGCGCGACCTCATGGGCTGCGAGCTGCGCGCTGTCCTGCCCGGATTCCGGTCTGAGCCGGTCAACCTCGCCGGGCGGCGCATGTTCGACAACCCGGACGTCGGCACCATCGTTTTGCGCCGGCTGGGCAACGTCGAAGGTACCACCATCAGCTTCACCAGCCTCCAGGCCCCCAAGGATGCCAAGAAGGCCTTCGAGAAGGGCCGCGAGGCGCTTCGCAAGAAGAAGTTCGAGGATGCCCGCAAGCAGCTCGAGAAAGCCGTGGCCGTCTACCCGAAATACGCCTCGGCCTGGTACGAACTGGGATTCCTGAAACAGCAGCAGAAGGACGTGGAAGGCGCCCGCCAGGCCTATGCGCAGGCGCTGGCCGCCGATCCCAAGTTCGTCAGCCCGTACCTCCAGATGGCCGTTCTGGCGGCCGGGGAGAGTAAGTGGCAGGAGGTGGCCGACATCAGCGACCGGGTCGTCCGTCTCAACCCCATCGAGTTTCCCCAGGCCTACTTCTTTAACTCCGTCGCCAATTACAACCTCGGCAAGCTGGACACGGCGGAGAAGAGCGCCCGCGAGGCTTTGAAACTCGACAGCCAGCACCGCTTCCCGCGCATCCCGCACCTGCTGGGCATGATCCTCGCCCAGCGCCAGGACTACGGGGGCGCCGCCGAGCAGATGCGCAGCTATCTGAAATTCGCCCCCAACGCCCAGGACGCCGAGCAGGTGAAGAAGCAGCTCGCCGAGATGGAAAGGCTCTCGGGCTCGGCCGCCGCGGTTGCTCCACAGCAGCCTTGAAGCCGCCTCCGGCGGACCGCCGCGGGCGCCCTTGGCCTTGACTTGCCCGGCGCGGGTAGTTTATCGTAGCGGTTCGCCGTTCGGCACGATCGTTTTATGGGAAAGCACTCGCAGGAGAAGAGCCAGGGCGTCGATCAGTTCCTGAACTCTACGCTGGACAGCGTGGATGACGCCGAGACCCTGGCCCTCAACCTTGCGAGGGATGCCGGTTTCGCGGAGGAGGACCTGCACCGGATCGGGATGGCCGTGCGCGAGTCCATGGTCAACGCCGTGGTCCATGGCAATCGCTTCAACGCCGAGAAGAAGGTCCATGTTTCCATCGCCCGGAACGGCACCCGGTTCGTGATCCGCATCGCCGACCAGGGTGAGGGGTTCGATCCCGATTCGCTCCCCGACCCGCTCTCCGAGGAGAACCTGCTGCGCCAGTCCGGACGCGGCATCTTCCTGATCCGTGCCTTCATGGACGAGTTCAAAGTACGCCGTCTTCAGCCCGGGGGGACGGAAGTTACACTGATCAAGTACCTGGCTGCAAAGTGAAATCGACAAGCTGAGATTCGTGCGAGGGAGGAATAATCCACTGTGAGCGTTAAATTGAGCACCCGTCAGGTAGGTGACGTGACCGTCGTGGATGCCGTGGGCAGAATCACGCTGGGCGAAGGCTCCAGCGCACTGCGCGACACCATCCGCGAGCTGGTCGGCAAAGGGCAGAAGAAGGTTCTGCTGAATCTGGCCGAGGTCTCCTATATCGACAGCTCGGGAATCGGTGAGCTGGTCTCCGGCTTTACCACCGTCACCAATCAGGGCGGCCAACTGAAGTTATTGGGCCTGACCAAGCGGGTGCGGGATCTGTTGCAGATTACCAAGCTGTATACCGTTTTCGACGTCCACGAGACCGAGGCCAGCGCGGTCCGCAGTTTCGTCTAACCGGCCTTGCGCCCCGGGGTGGCGGGCCGCGCCTGCCACCCGGGGTGGAAGCCTGCCCCCAGGAAGCCTGTCCGCGCCCGCGTTCCCTCCGCCGCCCCTGCCCTGCGCGCTTCCTCCGGCCGCGGCCCGGCAGCCCCAGCATTGTGGAGTCTAAGGCCTTATTCTATAAATAGGCTTGCCATGTTCGAACAGTTCAAAACTCGCGCGGAGGCGGTGAGCGCCGAGGTGCACCGCTTCGCCACCCGGGCCCAGGCCCTCGATTTCATCCTGGATTTCCTGCGGAGCGAAGGCATCGCCGATCAGCCGGGCGCCTACGCCTTGTGGGCGGACGGCTCCTTCGCCGCCGCGCTGGACCGCAAGCGGCTGGCCGCACAGGTGCCCGGGCTGCGCTTCGAAATCACCCGCGACCTGGCCGCCGGGGCCCGTGCCGGCATCAGCCAGGTGGATTGGGCCGTGGCGCAGACCGGCACCCTGCTGGTGGACGCCACCGCGGTGGAGCAGCGCCTGGTCTCTTCGCTGCCTCCCATCCACATCGCCCTGGCCGAAACCGGCAGGATCCTTCCCGACATGGCCGCCGGCCTGGCGCGGTTCGATCCCGGCCGCTGCGCCTTTCTCTCGGCCATCACCGGGCCCAGCCGGACCGCCGATATCGAGCGCGTGCTCACCATCGGCGTGCACGGCCCCAAACGCCTGATCATCGTGTTCATCGACGAAGCCGGAGAGGCGGATCACCAATGAGCAGCCAGTTCACCCAGTCCATCGCCGAGGCGCTGCGCAATCCCAAGTTGACCGGCGCGCTCGGAAAGTTCTCCGAAGCCTACCGCGGCAACCGCGCCCAGGCCTACGCGGGCATCGACTTCGAAGCCCTGCGCACGCTTATCGCGGAACGCAAAGCCTACGCCGCCTCGCACCTGGAAGCGCTGGCCGCGGAGTTCGCCGCCAATGCCCGCGCCAGGGGCGCCAAGGTCTTCCGGACCGGCGATCCTCAGCAGGTCCGGGAATACGTGCTGAACGTAGCCCGCGAAAAAGGGGCGCGCGCCATCGTCAAATCCAAGTCGATGGCTTCCGAGGAGATCCATCTCAACCCCTATCTCGAAAAAGAGGGCCTGTCGGTCAGCGAAACGGACCTGGGGGAGTGGATCGTCCAGCTTGCCGGGCAGCGGCCTTCCCACATGGTGCTGCCCGCCATCCATATGACCAAGGAGGACGTGGCCGGCCTCTTCAGCAAGGAAATCAATGAGCGGCTGAGTTCCGACATCCCCCGTCTGGTGAACGTGGCCCGCCAGGAACTCCGCTCCAGGTTCCTCAACGCCGATATCGGCATCTCGGGCGCCAACATCGCGGTTGCCGAGACCGGCAGCCTGGTGCTGGTCACCAACGAAGGCAACGCCCGCCTGGTCGCCACCCTGCCCAACACCCATATCGCCATCGTCGGCATCGAGAAGCTGGTGGCCCTGTTCGAGGATATCCTGCCGGTTCTCACCGCCCTCCCGCGCAGCGCCACCGCGCAGCTGCTCACCAGCTACGTCTCCATCATCACCGGCCCGGCGCCCAACACCGACGGCACGCTGAAAGACCTGCACATCGTCCTCATGGACAACCGCCGCAGCGAGATGGCGGAGGATCCGCAGTTCCGCGAAGCCCTGCAGTGCATCCGCTGCGCGTCCTGCCTGAACGTCTGCCCGGTCTTCCGCCTGGTGGGCGGCCACGTCTTCGGCAAGGTCTATACCGGCGGCATCGGGACCATCCTCACCGCCTGGTTCGATGCGCTCAAGCAGAGCGAGGACATTCAGGGCCTCTGCATTCAGTGCGGCAACTGCCGCGAGTTCTGCCCCGGCAACATCGATATTCCCGGCCTCATTCTGGAGCTGCGCCGCCGCCTGGTGGTGGAGCAGGGCCAGTCCCTGGTGCAGAAGGGGATCTTCGCCGTGGTGAACAACCGCCGCCTGTTCCATACCATGCTGCGGGCGGCCTCCCTCGGCCAGAAGCCGTTCGTGGATGGCGGCTTCATCCGGCACCTGCCGCTGTTCCTTTCCACTTTCACCCGGGACCGCAGCCTGCCGTCCATCGCTCCCGCGCCCTTCCGGGACACGTTCCGCAAGATCCCCCAGCCGCGCTCCGAGGAAAAAGCCGCGCTCTACGCCGGCTGCCTGATCGACTTCGCCTATACGGAGATCGGCGAGGCCGTGGTGAAGATCCTGAACCGGGCGGGCATCGAGGTGGTCTTCCCCGAAGGGCAGACCTGCTGCGGCGCGCCGGCGCGGTACAGCGGCGCCTACGAAGTTGCGGCGCAGAACTCCATCGACAACATCCGCGCCCTGCTCGAACAGGACGTGAAATGGGTGGTGACCGCCTGCCCCACCTGCACCGTGGCGCTGAAGCAGGAGTTCATCGGCACGCTGGAAAGCCTCGGCAGGCACGAAGCGCTGCCGGAGGCCAGGCGCCTGGCGGACAAGGCGGTGGATTTCTCCTGGCTGGTCAAGCAGCTGGTGGACGAGGGCCGGCTCTCGTTCCGGGATGGCGAGGCGCCGCTGCCGCTGACCTATCACGACTCCTGCCATCTGAAGCGCACCCTGCACGTCAGCGGCGAGCCGCGCGACCTGTTGCGCCGGGCGGGCCACCAGATCGTCGAGATGTTCGAGTCCGACATCTGCTGCGGCATGGGCGGCTCGTACACCCTCAAGCTGCCCGAGATCTCGGCCGCCATCCTGCATCGCAAGCTGCACAACATCGAGGCCACCGGCGTTTCCGAAGTGGCGGCCGATTGCCCGGGCTGCGTCATGCAGATCCGGGGCGGCTGCGACAAGAAGGGCCTGGCCGTACGGGTGAAGCACACCGCGGAGCGGCTCGCCGAACGGCTGGAGTAGTATGGTTATGTGCTGACACGGCTTTTGCTGGCCGCCCTGTTCCTGGCCCAGCCCGCGCAGGAGCCGCACTTTCGCGCGCTGGTGGTGGACGGTCACGTGGATACGCCCCAGCGGCTGTTCTTCGACCGGTCGTTTGATTTCGGCCGCCGCGGCGAGTCGGGGCACGTGGATCTCCCCCGCCTGCGCGAGGGCGGGCTGGACGCGGCCTTCTTCTCCATCTGGGCGCCCGGCGAGGTCACGGGACCGGCGGCGGTCAGGCGCTCGCTGCAGCTGATGGATGCCGTGATCGAGACCGTGCGGCGCCATCCGCGCGACCTGGTGCTGGCCACCACCGCCGCCGCGGTCCGCCAGGCGCACCGCGCCGGCCGGATCGCCGTGCTGATGGGAGTGGAAGGCGGCCACCTGATCGACGACGACCTGGCGGTCCTGCGCTGCTACGCGGCGCTCGGCGCCCGCTACCTGACCCTGACTCATTCCAGCAACAACAACTGGGCCGATTCCTCCACCGACAAACCCCGGCACAACGGGCTCACGGCCTTCGGGCGCGACGTGGTGAAGGAGCTCAACCGGCTGGGCGTGATGGTGGACGTCTCGCACGTCTCCGACAAGACTTTCGCGGACGTGCTGGAGATCTCCACCGCTCCGGTGATCGCTTCACACTCCTCCTGCCGGGAGCTGTGCGGGCATCCGCGCAACATGAGCGACGCCATGCTGCGCGCGCTGGCGAAGAACGGCGGCGTGGTCATGATCAACTACAACGCCGGGTTTCTGAGCGAGGAGTTCCGCAAGGCCTCGGCCGCCCTGAAGCCGTCACTCTACGCCCCGATGCTGAAGGTTTGCGGCCCCAATCCCTACTGCCGGATTGAGGGCTACGAGCGCCTGGAGCGCCAGTGGATGAAGGAGGGCAGGCTGCCGGCGGTGAGCTGGGAGCGGATCGTCGATCACGTCGATCATGCGGCCCGGGTGGCCGGGGTGGATCACGTGGGCCTGGGTTCGGATTTCGACGGCGCCACCATGCCGCTGGGGATGGAGGACGCCGCGCGCCTGCCCCGCCTTACGGAAGCGCTCCGGCAGAAGGGTTATTCGGAAGCGGACATCGCGAAGATACTGGGCGGCAACCTGCTGCGCGTGATGGAGCAGGTGGAACGCCGCGGCATCCTGCTCGAAAAGTAGCTCTACGGGTCAATCCCGGCGCGCCGGCCCGCTTCCCCCGGCGTAGCATGGTCACATGCTTCGACCCCTGCTGCTTCTCCTTTTGCCGGCCCTATCCCCCGCCGCGGCCGCCCCCGCTCCCGAAGGCGTCTGGACCTTCGAGAAGATCGCCCGCTTCGATCGCGCCGCCGAGCCCGTCACCGCGGGAATGCCTTTCCCCCGGGGCCTGCTCCGCCGGGCGGACGATTTCCGGCTCTTCGACGGCGGCCAGCCCCTGCCCGTCCAGGCCGCCGTCACCAGCCGCTGGCCGGACGGCAGCGTGCGCTGGCTGCTGGTCCGGACCCTGGTTGGCCTGCCCGGCAACCGGGGCAAGCAGATCCGCTGGCGGATCGCGCCGGGCGCCCCGCCCCCGGCTGCCGGGGTTCGAACCCGCCGCCTGGAGGACGGCTCCATCGAAGTGGATACCGGCGCGCTGGCGGCCCGCATTCCCTCGCGGGGTTTCCACCCGCTGGCGGACGTGCGCCTCGCCGGGCAGCCCGTCTTCCCGCTGAACGCCCGCTTCACCCTCACCGCCGCCGGCCGCGCCTTCTCCACCGCGGACGCCGGCCCGGTCGATCTCGCGGTGCTCGAATCCGGCCCGGTAGCCGCCCAGGTGCGGGTGAAGGGCCGCCACGGCCCGCCCGGTTCCCCCTTCGACTTCTCCGCCCTCCTTACCTTCTGGAAAGACAAGCCCTGGGTCGAAGTCGAGTACCGCGTGCTGCTGGCCCGGGGCGGCAACGCCGAGGTCGAATCCTGGGAGTGGACCGCCGAACCCCAGGCCCCGCGCCCTCGCCTGCTCCTCGGCTACGGGCACTACACCACCCGTGTGCTCGAATCCGGCGAGCGCGTGGAGTACCGTTTCGGCCCCGAGCAGTTCCGCTACGATTCGGTCGAGCACGCCATGCAGTCCTTCTGGGGCAGTTTCTGGTGCGATTGGACCGCCGCCGGATCCGGTCTCACCGTGTCCCTGCGCCACGCCCAGCAAAACTTCCCCAAGGCCCTGGAAGCCACCCCTTCCGGTATCCGCCTGTCCCTGTACCCTTCCGGCCAACCGCTGGCCTTCCCCCACGGCGCGGCGAAAACCCATCACCTGCTGCTCTACTTCCACCCCGCCGCCCAGCCCCGGCAGGAGCTCTCCCTGCGTGCGCTTCAGCACCAGATCCCCGACGTGGCCCGGATCGATGCCGCCTGGTACGGCCGCTCCGGCGTGTGGGACGAGCGCATCTTCGAAGGCCCGCGCAGCCGCCGCATCGAGGCCCTCCTCTACGACGTGCTGGACAACCGGCCGGTCGGGCTCGGCATCTGGAATTTCGGAGACGAGGTGGACTGGGGCTACACCGGCCAGGGACGGGGCCGGGACCGCGTGGTCTGGCTGAACAACGAATACGACTTCGCCCACCTCGCCTTCCTGGAGTACGCCCGCACCGGCGAGCGCCGCTTCCTGGACTACGCCGCCACCGCGGCGCTGCACTGGCGGGACGTGGACATCGCCCACGTCTCGGCCGATCCCAATCGCCGCGGGGGCCACATCGCCCACTCCGCCGGGCATGTCACCGGCGGCGTCTCACCCTCACACCAGTGGGTCGAGGGCCTGATCGACGCCTGGCGCCTGCTGGGTGACCGCGAGGCTTACGACGCGGCTTTGGGCATCGGGGAGAACATCCTGCGGCAGATGGCGCTGCCGCAGTACCGGGACCCCGGCGCCTCGCAGACCCGCGACATGGGCTGGGCCCTGCGCGCCCTCCTGGCGCTCTACCGCGAAACCGGCGAGGGCCGGTATCTCGACGCCTGCCGCCGGATCGCCGGCTTCTTCCGCCAGTGGCACGCTCGCATCCCCGGCCTGCTGGCGCCCTACACCGATCACAGCATGGTGCGGGTGGTCTTCATGAACAGCCTGACCCTGACCTCGCTGGCCCGCTACCTGCGCTACGTGCCGGACCCCGAACTGCGCGAAGCGGTCCTGGCCGAGGCGCGGGACCTGGTGCGCGAGGGCCGCAACGCCAACGGCCTGTTCTACTACAAGGAACTGCCGTCCCTGCGCCACCAGGGCGCCACCCTTCTGCACCTCGAAACGCTGGCCCACGCCTACCGGCTTTCCGGCGACCGCGGTTTCCTGGCCGCCGGCCTGCCGGACCTGGAACGCGCCCTGGCGGAGCGCTTCTTCATCCATACCGGCGCCGCCGAGAAGTTCCTGGACGACGGCGGCGGCTATACCCGGGCGCTCTCCTACCCGCAGGGCGGCAAGGCCATGGGCACCGATTTCCTGCCCGTGCTCGAGTTCCTCTACGCCGCCCGGGACCCGGGTCTCATCCGCCAGACCGATTTCCAGTTCCGCCTCACCGGTCCAAACGCACCCGTCTCGAGGGAGGGAAGCCGTTGAACCCGGTGGAACCGGCCGTGCCGCAGCGGCTCAGAAGACCAGCCGCAGCGCGAACTGAATCACCCGGGGCGTGTTGGACTGGGTAAGGGCGATGGTCCCAAACGCCGAAGACGTCACTGACGTTTGCGGTCCGTTGAAAACGACCGAATTGGTGGCGTTGAACATCTCGGTCCGGAACTCCAGCCTGAACCGTTCCCGGATCGGGATCTGCTTCTCGATCAGGGCGTTCAGACCCTTCTTGCCCGGAATGCGGACGTCGGGAAGTTCGCGGCTGACGTTGCCGAACTGAAACTGCGGGGTGCGCGTGAATGCCGCCCGGTTGAAATACGCCCCATTATCGGCGATCTTCGGCCCGCCTGGCAGCGCCGCGGGCTGGCCGGTTGCCATGGGACGGGAAATGCCGATGTTAAACGCGTTCGAGTCGTTCGGGGACGTGACGATCACCGGAATCCCGCTGGCATAGCTGTAGATCCCCGCCACCGACCAGTTGCCCGCCACACGCGCCAGCCATCCGCGATTGAGCATGCTCTTGCCGAGTCCGAAAGGCAACTCATAGCGCGCGCTGATGTTGACGTAGTTGGGAACGTCCAGGTAGGACAGGGCGCGGTCGCAGGAAGCGCAGTAGGTGTTGTTGAACGCGGCGGTCTGGCCGTTGTTGATCTCGCCGACGTTGTCGATCAGCTTGGATCGCGTGTAGTTGAAAAGCAGCGCCAGCCCCTGCGCGAAGCGGCGCTCCACCTTCAACTCCAGCGCATGGTAGCTCGAATGGCCGGATGGAACCGTCACCCCGTCCACCGCTGTGAACTGGGGATACGGGCGGAGCAACTGAGCATACTGAACAGTGGGAAGACTGAGGGTGGAGGTCGGGTCGGTGATATACCCGTAGAACGGGTTTTGCACCGTTCTGGTCAACTGCGAGCCGAGGGCGAGCTGGTCGGGACGCAGCTGATTGAATGCAACCCGGGCCGGCAGCGCCACGTTACTGGTCCCCGTGTAGCCGATCCCAGCCAGTATGGACATCGGCAGCTGGCGCTCGATGTCCAGTGACCATTGCGCCTGGTAGGGCATGCGCTGTTTCCGCACAGGGCCGCTGATGGCCTGTCCGAGCAGCGTGCCGAGCCCCAGTGAATTGCCGGTCGGCTCCAAAATCCCCTGGGGAAAAGGATCGGAGAGATTGAACAGCGGCGTGACGGTGTCGGCTTCCGTCACCAGGTTCGAAGTCGTCCGCTGAAAGCCCAGGGAAGTGTCGGTGCTGGTCGAGATGTACGGATGGTGGAAAACGCCGAAGCCGGCGCGCAGGACGGTATTGTCTTGCATGCGGTAGGCCAGGCCCACACGCGGTTCCCAGTTATTGCGGTCCGGCGACTGGGTGCGGCGGCCCACGCCGCCGACTCCCACGAAGCCCAGCCCGCCCTTCAGGTCATACCCCGGCACCTGGAGGGGTGACGGGCTGTTCAGATCCAGATACACGTACTGGTTCTGCTTTTCTATGCTGGGAAGCTCCAGGCTGTAGCGGAGGCCCATGGTCAGTGTGAGCCTGCTGGTGACCCGCCACTCGTCCTGAACGTACCCCGCATAATACGGGTGACCGTTCTTCCAGTGCGGATTGACCTGATAGGAGACCCCCGCGACGCCCAGCAGCAGGTCCGCGAGGCCCGATCCGGTGTTCGCCGCGGCTGCCTTGGCATTGGGGCCGCCCGTGTATGCGCCGCCGGCCGAGATCCGGAGCGGATATACCACGTCCCAATCCACCGTGTAGTAGCGCCAGTCCAGGCCTACTTTCAAAGTGTGGGCGCCGCGCAACATGGTGAGCGAACTTGCGTACTGGTAAGTCCGCGAGATCGCCACGCTGTAATACGGGCTGTTGGACAGCGCGCTGTACCCGCCGATCGTCAGGCTGGGAAACTGCGTGAGCCGCATACCCTTCGTGATCGAGGGCGGCAGTCCGAGGGAGGCGACATCGAAACCCAGAGTCAAAGGAACCCGGTTCGTCTGGCTGTCGGCCATGGAGAACCGCTGCACGAAGATGGTGTGCGGCGTGAAAGTCCAGGTATCGTTCACGGCCCAGTTCACGCCGGGAATGACGTTGGGGGCCTGCACCGGCGCCTGCTGGTTGCCGTAAACCTGCGGCTGGATGTTGTCCTGCTCGAACCAGTTGCCGCGCGCGAACATGCTGTGCCGCTCCGAGAACTGGTGGTCGATCCGGGCGTCGATGCGATCGTTCGTCAGGCGTTGAAAGGCCGAGCGGATATAGTTGTTCGTATCGCTCCTGCCGACACCGGCGGTATTCGGCAGCGGGTAGTACGGCAGCAGATTCCCGGCAAGCGGGTTGAGCAGGTTCCGGGGAATTACATTTCCGGGAAACGCATCCCGAATGTAGCGGGTTGTTCCTTGGGGAGCGGTGGGGTCCAACCTCGTCGTAAACGGGTTGTAGATGACTTTCTGTGCTCCGTTGGTGTCGAAGGTTTGCGAGAAGTCACCCTCTCGTTGCAGGGAAGTCGGGACGGTGCCCACGAAGGGGAAGAAGGTATTCCAGCGAAAACCTTCATAGGCAAAGAAGAAAAACGTGCGGTCGCGGCCGTTGTACAGCTTGGGAATGGTAAGCGGGCCGCCCAGGGTAAAACCGTATTGATTCTTGCGGTAGGGCACTCTGGGCTGCTTCGCCCGGTTGGCGTCGAATCCGTTCGCATTCAGTACCTGGTTCTGGAGGAATTCGTGAAGGTTACCGTGGTAGCTGTTGGTGCCGGACTTGATGGTGTAACTGATGACCCCGCCGCCCGTATGGCCGAATTCGGCGTCGTAGGGGTTGGTATTGACCTTGAATTCCTGGATGGCGTCCACTTGCGGAATCGCAGCCACCTGGTTGTTGTAGGTCATGGTGTTGGAGGCGCCGTCGATGAGCACCTCGCTGGTTTGCATGCGCCCGCCGTTGATCCGGAATTCGTTGGTCTGGTTCTGGCTCAGGGAATTGTCGCCCGCGGTCAGGACGTTGCCCGGCACCACCCCGGAGGTCAGCGTCACCAGCAACAAGGGGTTGCGGGTGGGAAGCGGGATACTGACCAGGAACTGGTTCTCCACCACGGTGCCCCGGTCGGCGCGGTTCGTGGTCAGCAGAGGCGCCACGTCACTGATGGTGACCGACTCCGCGACCGGGCTGGGGGTGAGCGTCAAATTGACGGTTCGAGACTGGCCGACCTCCAGGCTCATCCCATTCAACTGCGCCGTCGAAAAGCCGGAAGCGGCAGCGCTGACGTCATAGACTCCCGGTATCACTGGTGGAAACACGAAAAGCCCCTCGGCATTCGTGGAAGTCTTGAGCGTGACGTTGGTGGCGGTGTTGCGCAGCTCCAGCGCCGCTCCCGGGAGAACGGCTCCCGAACTGTCCGTTACCCGCCCGGAAACCACGGCGTTCTGCCCCCAGACGGGCAGACCGCACAGCAGGAAGCCTCAGCGCGCGCACTCGCGGCGCCGGCCGCACGAACCGATCGATCACGACTTGCACCTCAGCCAGGATTTTCATTCGCCCGGCAACGGGGTTCCGGCAGAGCAGGCAAAACGAGGGTTTCCACTTCCATCGACGCTCCAATGGCCCGGAAATCGACCCTCTCAAAGACCCGTTCCCACACCGCCGGGCCTTTCCCCGTTCAGGGTGAGTGATGGCACAATTGTACAACGCCGGCCCCGGGCAATCAGTGTCTCCGGTAACTCCGAGTGTAATGTCTCGCACATGCCTGCTGCCCGGCTGTCTCTCACAGAGAGACACCGGCAGTATGCCATTTCACTCCGTGGAAGGAGCAGTCCGGGCAGTGCCCGCGGTTGGGTTGGTCCACGCCGCCGGCCCGGGCCTCGCCGCGGACCGGTTGCCGGCTCCGCCTCAACGGTTCAAGTGAACGACCTTGGCGGGAGGGAAGCCGTTGAACCAGGTGGAGGATGCGTTGCTGTAGGCGCCGATGTTCTCCGAGTAGACCAGGTCCTCGATCTCCAACTCGGGCAGTTCCTCGGCATGGGAGATGGTGTCCAGCCCGTCGCAGGTCTGGCCGAAGACCGCGCTGATCTCGGTCCTGCCCCGCCGGAAGGTCTTGAAGTGGTACGGGCAGTGGTCGAAGATGATGCCGGAAAAGGTGTGGTAGACGCTGTCGTCGATGTAGTAGCAGGTCTTGCCGTCCCGCACGGCCTTGCCGATGACCCGGGACACAGCCGCCGCGGCGGTCGCGACCAGGAAGCGGCCGGGCTCGGCCAGGATCTCCATGTCGCGCGGGAACAGCCGGTTGATTTCGGCGTTGATGCGCCTGGCCAGCGCGCCAAAGGGCTGCACATGCCGGTCGTAGCGCGCCGGAAAGCCGCCGCCGATGTCCAGAATTTTGATCTCATGGCCCCGGCTCCCGGCTTCCGCCAGCACCGCGGCCGACATGTTCAGGGCCTGCACGAAGTTGTCGAAATTGGTGCACTGGCTGCCCACGTGGAAGCTCACGCCCTCCACGACCAACCCCATCTGGAAGGCCTGGCAGATGAGATCCACGGCCTCGCCCGGATGGCAGCCGAACTTGGAGGAGAGCTCCACCACCGATCCCGTGTTGGGCACCTTCAGGCGCAGCATGACGCCGGCGTTGGGCGCGTACTCCCGGATCTTGCGCAGCTCGCTCAAGTTGTCGTAAGTGACCAGCGGCTTGTACCGGTCCAGCTCGCGCAGCGTCTCCTTGGGCTTGATGGGATTGGCGTAGACGATCTTGTCCCAGATGAACTCCTGCTGCTGCCCGGCCGGAAGGTGGCGGATATTCTCATACACCATCATGAACTCCGGCAGGGAGGCCACGTCGAAGCTGGCGCCGGCCTGGTACAGCGTGCGGATGATCTCCGGATCGGGGTTGGCTTTCACCGCGTAGTAAGCCTGCACCCGGGGCAGGTGCTTCCGGAACGCCGCGTAGTTGCCGCGGATCACCTCGTGGTCGATCACCACCAGGGGCGTGCCGTGCTCCCGGGCGGCCGAGCGCAGTTGCCGGGCGGTCATCCGTCGAGAACCGGATCGGAGCCGTCCAGCATCTTCACCCTGGTGTGCTGGAAGTACTCCTTCTTGAGCGCCTTCATCATGGCCTCGCGCTGGTCGTACAGACGCCGCAGCTTGCGCGGGCGGTGCCGGGCCAGCGCGTAGTGGGTGAACAGCGGCATGGCCAGAGTGGTGTCGGTGTAGCAGACCACCGCGTCGGGCAGCGCGTTGGGGTCCACCTTGCCCCAGCTCACCGCCTCGCTCGGCGTGGCCCCGCTCAGCCCGCCCGTATCCGGGCGGGCGTCGGTCACCTGGAAGAAGTAATCCTGGCCGTATTCCTTGATGCGCAGCACTTCCTGGATCTGCGGCTCGGTCTGCAGCATGAAGTTCTTCGGGCTGCCCCCGCCCCACAGCACCACGCCCGTCTTGCCGCCGGACCGTTTGGCCGCCAGCACGAAGGAGGTGGTCTCGTTCACGTCGATGGAGGGATTGACGCGCAGCCGGTTGCCGCGCAACTCCTCTCCCGCCACGTTCATCCCGATGGTCGAATCGCCGGGCGACGAGGTGTAGCAGGGCACGCCGGCGCGGTAGGCCGCCGCCAGCACCGAGACATCCTTCAGCCCCGCCTTGCGTTCCCATTCCGCCGCGTACCGGCCCAGCAGGTGGTGCAGTTCCGCAGTCCCCATCTCCTTCTGGAATTCCGGCTGCACCAGGATGCCGCGCAGGATCTCGTCGGTGGCCATCAGGCAGTCGCTGTAACCGATCAGCACATCGTAGACCCGCACGATGTCGTTGTCGCGCAGTTCGGTATCGTCCAGGTTGAAGCGGCCCGAGTAGACCGGGTAGTTCAACGCGAAGTGCAGGTCATGGTACAGGTTGGCCCCGGTGGCCACGATCCAGTCCACGAAGCCCGCCTTGATCAGCGGAACGATGGAGGAGCAGCCCAGGCCGGCCGGGGTCAGGGCGCCGGAAAGCGTCATGCCGATAGTCACGTCCGGCTCCAGCATCCGCTCCACGAACAGCTGGCAGCCTTCCCGCAGCCGCGCCGAGTTGTAGGCCAGGAACTTCTCGTCGACGATATCGGCCAGCTTCTCCCGCCCCGTGAGTCCCTTTGGCAGGATGCGCTTACCCGAGAGATACCGGTCGCGGTTGGGCAGCTTCTTCCTGCGCAGCCAGTCCGGCATCTCGGAAAGATCTTCGCGGTACCGCCGATGCTTCTTCTCGCTTTTCGCCATGATGAATGATGAATGGAGTCTACAGAGGTTAGACTAGCACGTAGCACCTGAAAACATGGCGACACCGCACACCGCACCCGCTCGCACGCCCGCCTCGATGGGCTTCTCCATGCCGGCCGAATGGGAGCCGCACGAGGCCACCTGGCTGGGCTGGCCGCATAACCCCACGGACTGGCCGGACAAGCTCGACACCATCCGCTGGGTTTATTGCGAGATGGTGCGCAAGATCGCTCCCGGCGAGAGGGTCCGCATCCTGGTCGACAACGCCTCCATGGAGAAGCAGGCCCGCCGCTATCTCGCCCGGGCTGGAGCGGACGCGTCCAACGTCGAGTTCATCGTCCATCCCACCAACCGGGGCTGGACCCGCGACAGCGGCCCCGTTTTCGTGCGCCGCGCGCGCCCCCGGCCGGAAACCGCGATCGTCCACTTCCACTTCAACGCCTGGGCCAAGTACCCGGACTGGCGCAAGGACCGGCGGGTGCCCGAGATCGCGGCCCGGAAGCTCGGCAAGCGCCTGTTCCACGCGACCGCGAAGGGCAAGCCGTTCGTGCTGGAAGGCGGCGGCATCGAAGTCAACGGGCGAGGCGCCCTGATCACCACGGAGGAATGCTATCTCGATCCCCGGACCCAGGTGCGCAATCCCGGATTGGCAAAAGCGGAGTTTGAAACCGTTCTGAAGGACTACCTGGGTGTGAGCCGCGTGTTCTGGCTGGGCCGCGGCATCGCGGGCGACGACACGCACGGCCACGTGGACGACCTCTGCCGCTTCGTGAACGCGAACACCCTGGTGCTGATCCGCGAGGACAATCCCAGGGACGTCAACTACCGGCCGCTGGCGGAAAACTGGGAGCGCATCCAGGATCTGCGGCTCGAGGACGGCGCCAAACCCGAAGCTGTCGCTCTGCCCATGCCCGGCCCGCTGTTCTTCGACGGCGACCGCCTGCCGGCCAGCTACGCCAACTTCTACATCGCCAACGCGGCGGTGCTGGTCCCCACCTTCAACCATCCCAACGACCGCGCAGCCCTGGGCATTCTGGGCGAGCTGTTCCCGGACCGCGAGGTGGTGGGCATACACGCGGTGGACCTGGTGCTGGGCTTCGGCACGCTGCACTGCCTGACCCAGCAGCAGCCCCGTCAGACCAGCACGGCTTCCAGGCCGAAGAGGCGGCAGTAAGCGGCCAGGTCGCGCTTGTGGTCGCCGTAGAAGAAGATCTGGTGGAAACCGGGATAGTCGAGCAGCTCCGGATCGCCGTCCAGTTTCACCGCCACCGAGACCACGCAGCCGCCCGCCGGCGGCACCGCCACGTTCTCCTCCACCCGGCCCGCCGAGACGATCATACGCGCGCCTGACCGCGTTTCCGAAGGCAGGATCACGTCGGCCACCGTGACCCTCTGCCCGACGCGCCAGCGCGGCACCGGCACCGCGTCCCGCCGCCCGTGATGGTGCGACAGGAAGTAGGGCTCGGCGGGCTTGTCGAAGCCGGACAAACGGGTGGGACAGGTGCAGTGCGCGCCGATCAGGCAGTTCTTCACCGTTTCCGCCACCGGGTCCTGCTGGAAGCCCGGCCGGTCGAACAGGAATTGCACCAGGGCGTGCGTGACCGCCGCGCCCAGGTCCGCCTCGCAGGCCGCCGGGATGCCGTGGTCCAGCATGGTGGACCAGGAGATGCAGGGCAGGCTCACCTGCGTCTTTCCCAGCGCGCCCAGGCAGTCCATGGTGATGCCGTCGCCTTCCTCGCGCTCCAGGAACCGCCGCGCCACCACGTAGCTCTTCACCCCGTTGATCACGTCCTGCTCCGTGGCGCCGGTGACGCGCGTGGCGCCCTTGATGCGCGCCTGCGCCAGGCGCTTCACCTCGGCGCTGACCGGGGTCCGGTCGTACTCCGCCAGGAACTCCCGCGCGGGAATGTAGCGCAGCCTGGTTCCGAAGGGCCGCAACTCCACGTCTTTGCGCTCGTTCCCCTGCAGCACGATGAAGCGCATCTCGCGCAGCATGGCCCCGGCCTTCAGCATCTTCAACCCGTAGGCCGCCTGGCTGAAGTCGTCGCTGGAGCTGATGAAGGTCCCGTCGCGCCTGGCCAGGTTCACGGTGTTGGTGGTGAAGGAGGTGCCGATGGGCGAATAGATCACCGTGGGGATGCCGCTGCCCGCCGCCTTTGCGGCCGTGGGCCAGGCATGGGCCTGCCGGTCCAGCAGCACCACCAGCAGCCCGTCCGGCCGGGCCGCCGCCGCTTCACTCACCCAGGCGCCGGCCTCCTCCGCCGAGTAGATGGGCTCCGGCCGCAGGTCCACTTCCAGCTTCAGGCGCGCGGCCGCCGCCTCGATCTCCTTCCGGTACCTGCGCAGCGCGGCCTCGCCGTCCCAGATGGCTCCGGGCCACAGCATGCCGTAATCGCCCTTTCTCCTGACGAAGGCGCCTTTCACCCTGGGCACGTATTTCGACGCCGGACCCGCCGGAGCGACGCGCCGCAGCGCTCCCCCGCTTTGCGCAAACAGGCCGGGCGCGAACGTCAACCCGGATGCGAACAGGAAACGGCGCCGGGTGGGCCGGGATTGAATCTGCAGCAGCATGTTTTCCTCCGCCGGTGCGTGTATTCCTACTGGAACAGCAGCGGGCTGAATTCGGCCAGGTACTTCACCCAGTTCATCCACACGTGCCCGCCGGGCGTCTTCACGAAGGTGTGGCGGATGCCGTGTTGACTGAGAACGGCGTCCAGCTTCAAGGCCGCCTCCCACAGGAAGTCTCTTTCGCCGCAGGCGATCCAGAACAGCCGCAGGGCCTGGTTGGTCCTCTCCGCATTCGCCAGCGCCGCCTCATGCGTCTTCTCGAAGTCCTCGCCGCGGATTCCCATGCTGAAGACGCCCAGGTGCGAGAAGCGGTTCAGGTTGCGCAGACCGATGTTCAGTGTCTGGCCGCCGCCCATGGAGAGCCCGGCCAGGGCGCGCTGCTCCCTCCGGCCCGTGACCCGGTACAGTTTCTCGGCCGCCGGAATCACGCCCTCCAGCAGGTCCTTCTCGAAAGCCGAGAAGGAGCCCAGCGGCGAGCGGACTTCTCCCGGCACGCTGATGTGGCCGGCCGGCATCACCACGATCATGGGCCGCGCCTTACGCTCGGCGATCAGGTTATCCAGTACGATGTTGGCCCTTCCCACGCCAACCCATTCGGCGTCGGTATCGCCGGCGCCGTGCAGCAGGTAGAGCACCGGGAACCTGCCCTTGCCGTTCTCGTATCCCGGCGGCGTGTAGACGTGGAAGCGGCGCAGTTCGTCGTTGGCCGGGGAGCGGTACCAGTGCGCGTGCACCGCGCCGTGGGGGACCGGGCGCGGCTCCCAGACGGCGGGCGGGCTGGCGGGCACCAGGAACAGGCTGGATACCGGGCCCCGGAAAGCGGGCTTGATGGCCGGGTTGCGCGGATCGGCAACGGGAACTCCGTCGACCGTGAACTGGTAGGTGCCGGTGCAGGGCCCCAGCGGCCCTACCGTGAGGCTCCAGATGCCATCTTCGTCCCGGGTCATGGGCTGCTTTGGCGAAGACTCGACGCCCAGCGCGCCGCTGAAAGTCACCTCCCGGGCCTGCGGGGCGTACAGCCGGAAGGTGACCCGCCCGTCGGAATGCACTTCCGGCGAGATCACTTTATCGCCCGGGGACGGCGTCCGGACAGGCTGGGCCGCGCAGGTCAGCGCGGCCGCGGTAAGCCAAATCGTGGTCGAAATGAGGCAACGCATACTTCGGTCCTTTTTATATCATTTTCAACCAGACGGGTTATGGTGGAAGAGGAATGCCCATGCGCCTGACCTTGAAGAAGTCCGGGCCGGCGGCCTGCGCCGCGGCCGTTCTCGCCCTCATCCCGTGCGCCTTTGCGCAGACGTCCGGCGGCCCGTTTCCCGCCTGGACTCCCGGCACGCTGGATATTCACCACATCAGCACCGGGCGCGGCAACACGACGTTCTTCGTCCTGCCCGACGGCAGCACCCTGCTGGTGGACGCCGGGGCCATCACGGGCGGAGGCCCGCGCCACGCGCCGCCCCGGCCCGACGCCTCGCGCAGCGCGGGCGAGTGGATCGTGCGGTACATCCGCCACATGACCGGCGCGGCGGAACTCGACCACGCCATGCTGACCCATTTCCACAGCGACCATATGGGCCAGATCACCGGCAGTTCGCCGCAGTCGAAGTCCGGCGCCTACAAGCTGAGCGGCATCACCGAAGTGGGCGAGCACCTGCGCATCCGCAAACTGCTGGACCGCGGCTGGCCGGATTACGGCTACCCGGCCCAGCTCGATACCACCGACATGGCCAACTACCGGGCGTTCCTCAAGTGGCAGTCGGAGCGCAACGGCATGCGCGTGGAGCGCTTCGTCCCGGGACGCAACGACCAGATCGTGCTGGCGCGCGACCCGAAGAAGTACCAGGGCTTCGAGATCCGCAACCTGGCCGCCAACGGAGAAGTCTGGACCGGAGTGGGAACCGACACCCGGCAGCACTTCCCGCCGCTTGAAACCGTACCGAAATCCGACTGGCCCAGCGAGAACATGTGCAGCGCCGGCTTCCGCCTCAGCTACGGGAAGTTCGACTACTACACCGGCGGCGACATCCCCGGCATTCCCAACGAGGGCTTTCCGGAATGGCACGACGTGGAAACGCCCGTGGCGAAGGCCGCCGGACCGGTGGAGGCGGCGGTCCTCGACCATCACGGCTACATCGATTCGATGAATGCCTTCCTGGTGGGAGCCTTGCGCCCGCGGGCCTGGATCTTCTTCGTGTGGGACTCGGCCCATCCCACCCACCGGGTGTTCAACCGCCTGCGCTCCACGCGCCTCTATCCCGGGCCGCGCGACATCTTCGCCAACAACATGCACCCGGCCAACAAGACGGTGATTTCAGGGCTGGAGAAGATCACCGGCGAGCGCGGCCATGTGGTCCTGCGGGTGGCCCCCGGCGGCGCCTCCTTCCGCGTCTTTCTCCTCGACGACGCGGCGGAAACGTACCGCGTCACCGCCATCCACGGCCCCTACGATTGCCGCTGATCCGGAGAGACTACTTCGCCGGCCAGCCCCAGGCCGCCAGCATGATGTGAAACAGCTGGGTGTTGGGGATGTAGCCCCGCAGCCGCTCCGACCCGGGGCCCAGCCCCGCCGCCAGCACTTCTTCTCCCGTGTGGCCGTTGTCCACGCGGACCCGCGGCCGTGCCGGGGGGGCGCTGTCGCCGCCAGGCGGAGGCAGCAGCGGCTCTCCCTTCCTCCCGCCCCGCACCCGCAGGTCGAAGGAATGATCGGCGGCGAACAGGATCAGGCTGTCCTTCTGCCTCTGCAGGGCGGTCTGCCGGATCACCTTGTCCATGGTGATCACCCGGTCCAGCCCGCGCCGCGTATCGGTGGTGTGCATGTCCCATTCGACCATCAGGAAGAATCCCTTCCTGTTCCTGGAGAGAATGCCGATGGCCCGCTCCACCGCCGCGGCCGCATCATACTCTCCCGAATCCATCAGCACCACCACCCGCCGGGCATCCGGCGGCATCCCTTCCAGCGAATTCGAGACCCAGTAGCCTTTCTTCTTCAACTCCGGCTCCAGGTCGAGGCCCATCTCCGCCGTGGCCTTCAGGATCGGCGCCCGGCCCGGCCCGATGATCAGGTCGATGCCGTCGCCGAAGCGCGGCGACAGCACCTGCGCGAAGATCTCGCCCCGCTTGCCGCGATCGTTCGAATGCGCATAGCAGGCCGCCGGGGTCGCGTCGGTGACGTGCATGTTGGAGAGGACGCCGGTGGACAGGCCCCGCTCCTCGGCGTACTCCAGGACGGTCTTCAGCACCTCGCCGTCCTTCTTGCCCCGAACCGCCGACTCGTCCTGCGACAGCACTCCGTTGTTGGTCTTCCGCCCGGTAACGATGGCGGTCATGCCGGCGGCCGAATCGGTCACCCAGGCGTTCGCCGCCGAGGTGTCCATGAGGGCCAGGTTGGGCATGCTCTGGATGAACAGCTTCTGGGGAGCGTCATGGGCATGCAGGCTGGCTGCATTCAACGTGGGGATGCCTCCCGCGTCGCCGATGAACAGGATGACGTTCTTCGCCCGGCGCTCGGCCGCCCAGGCCGTCGAAAACAGGACGAGAAGACAAAGGACGAGTCTCTTCATAGCGGCTCTGCTTTCTGAAACTGGTTTGTAGCCAGCTTAGCATCTCCAGCATTGCCTCCGGAGTCCGCGGTAGATTGAGGGGGATGAAACGCTCCTATACTTCCCGATCCGTCCTGACGGCGGCAGTCCTCCTCAGTCTTTTGGCTCTCTCCTGCGGCTCCGGACCCCGCTACGTGGCCCCCAAGGATCGCGTCGTGGTGGTCATCAGCATCGACGGCCTGCCCGGCTGGGAATGGAAGGACCCGCGCCTGCCCGTTCCCAACCTTTGGAAACTGGCCCGCGAGGGCGTGCGCGCCTCGACCATGCAGGTCACCAACCCCGCGGTCACCTGGCCCGTCCACACCTCCATGATCACCGGCGTGCGGTCCGCGCGCCACGGTGTTCTGTTCAACGGCGTGCCCCTACGCCCCGGCGAGAAGACGCCCGTGGGCATCAAGCAGTGGCACGACAAAGAGCAACTGGTCCTGGCCCCCACGGCCTACGATCTCCTCTACGACGCGGGGTTCACCACGGCCGAAGTGGACTGGGTGGCGATTCACAACGCCCGGAAGATCACCTGGCGCTTTCCCGAAATCCCCAACCCGGAGGGCGCCATCGAGCGCGAAATGGCGGCTGCCGGCATCATCAGCGAAACGGATTTGCGCGAGTTCTTCAAGAGCAGCCCGGTGTGGCGCGACTACTACTGGACCCAGGCCGCGGTCCACATCCTCAAGCGGCACAAGCCCAACCTGCTGTTGTTCCACCTGCTGAACCCGGACGCCTCGAACCATAGAGACGGCCCGCGCAGCTGGGCCAGCCGCACCGCCTACGCCTACGCCGACCAGTGCGTGGCCATGGTTTTGGAAACGCTCCGCGGGGCCGGCCTGACGGACCGCGCCACCGTGGTGGTCCTCACCGATCACGGCTTCAAAGCGGCCAAGCGTTTCATCCAGCCCAACGCCGTGCTGCGCCGCATGGGATTGCTCAAGACAGCCGGCGGGAAGATCGACGGCGACGCCTACGCCCTGTCCGCCGGCGGCAGCGCCATGCTCTACCTCACCAATCCCGCGCGCAAGTCCGAACTGGCCGCCCGCCTGTCCGCCGAGTTTCGCAAGATGGAAGGCGTCGGGCGCGTGTTGACCCCGGACGAATTCGCCGCCTGGGATCTGCCCGACCCGCGCACCCAGGAGCGTATGGCCGACCTGGTTCTCTACGCCAAGGACGGCTACGCCTTCACGGCCGCGGCGGAAGGGGCGGACCTCGCCGGGCCGGAGTCGGGCTACCCCGGGCACCATGGGTATCCCGCCAGCGATCCGGACATGGACGCGGCCTTCCTGGCCTGGGGCTACGGCATCAAGGCCGGAGCGAAGCTCGACAGGATCTCTCACCTCGACGTCGGCCCCACCCTCACGGCGCTGTTCGGCGTGACCATGCCGAATGTCGAGGGCCGCGTGCTCGAAGAGATTCTGGTCGCGGAACAGGTGCGCGCGCGGTAGTGCTATACTCGCCTACCAAAAGCGGAGACCCCATGCCACATTCATCCCTGTCACGGCGCCATCTGCTGGCGGGCGCCGGCGGCCTGGCCGGGCTGAGCACCCTGCCCGCAAGCGCCGCCGGGCGCCAGGAGCGCCTGCGCATCACCAAAATCGAACTGTTCCGCGTGGCCGTGCCCATGCAGGACGATATTGTCCACAGCCCCGAGATCGTCGAGGAGGATTTTGTCATGGTGCCCAAGATCATCCTCAAGGTTCACACCGACTCGGGCATCACCGGGGCAGGGGAGACCGGGCGCGGCGAAAGCCTGGAGCGCGTGCAGCGCAACGCCGATTTCCTCACCGGCAAGAACATCCTGGATTTCAATCTCACCCGCCTGCAACTGGAGAACGGCTCGGGCTACGCCGCGTTTGAATCCGCTTTCTACGATATCGCCGGCAAGGCCATGGGCTGGCCCGTCTACCGCCTGCTGGGAGGGCTGGCGCAGCGCAAGGTTCTAGTCGGCTACTGGTGCGGCCGCAAGAACCCCGCCGACATGCGCCGCGTGGCCCAGCGCGCCGTCAAAGGCAACTTCACCTCCATCAAGATGAAGTGCAAGCAGGGCGACCCGGTGGTCAAGGCCGTGGAGGCCATCCGCGAAGAAGCGCCCCACATCAAGGTCATCGTCGATCCCAACACCCGCTACAAGAGCTACGCCGATTTTCTCCCTGTGGCCAAAGCACTGGACGCCATCGGCAATATCCTGGTGCTGGAAGATCCTTTCGACAAGAACGATTACGAGGGCTACCGCAAGCTGCGCAAGGCGGTGAAGTGCGACGTGGCGCTGCACCTGGGCGACCCCAAGGCCATGATCCGCGCCATCCGCGAGAACGCCTGCTCGGTCTTCAACACCGGACCCGCGCCCGGCATGGCCAGCTTCGTCACCAACTGCTACCTGGCGGCAGCGGCCGGCATGCCGGTCTGGCACGGCTCCAGCCACGACATGGGCTTGCGCGACGCCGCCTACCTGCACTCCTGCGCCGCGGCGGCCAACTGCACGCTGCCCAGCGACATCCTCAGTTTCCAGCGGGTGGACGACCTGATCGTCGAGCCCATCGAGATCCGCGACAGCCACGCCGTCGTCTCCGACCGCCCCGGGATGGGCGTGGAACTGGACGAGGACGCCGTGAAGCGCTACGCGGTGAAAGGATAGACCATGCGCTTACGCCTTGGAGCGGTTCTCTCTATACTGATCGCCGCCGCGGGCTGCGGGAATGAAGCCCGCCGGCCCCTGGTCATCGCCCACCGCGGCGGCATGGAGCACCGGCCGCAGAACACGCTGCCGGCCTTCCGCCACGCCGCGGAGATCGGCGTGGAAGTGCTCGAGTTCGACATGAACGTCACCGCCGACGACCGCATCGTGCTGCACCACGACGCGACCATCAACGCCAAGGTCTGCGCCCCGGAAAGCGGCGTCGCTCCCGCTCCCATACGCACGCTGACATTCGAGCAGGTGCGGCGCTTCGACTGCGGGAACGGCGTGCGCATTCCCACGCTGGAGGAGCTTTTCGAAGCCTTCCCCCGGGGCGGCATCGAGTTTCTGGGCGAGACCAAGATGGTCCAGGACGGGGCTCCCGGCTTCGTCCCTCCGGATCGCTTCATCGAACTGGTCGACGCCCTGATCCGCAAGCACGGCGTGGCGGGCCGCTTCATCCTGCAATCCGGCGACTACCGCACGCTCGACGAAATGCGGCGGCGCAATCCCGAAGTCCGTATCTGCCTGTTGAACGCGCGGCGCTTCAAGCCCAACTACCTGGAGATGGCCGAGCGCCATAAGGCCACCCACCTGATGCTCAACACCGCGGACATCGATAAGGCCGGGGTGGAAAAGCTGCAAGCCGCCGGCTACCGGATTTTTTCGAGTACCGCCAACAAGCCCGACCAGTGGCAGGCTTACCTGGATGCGGGCATGGACGGAATACTGACCGACAACCCGGAAGGGCTGCTCGGGTTTCTGAAAACAGCCACCGCTCGCTGAGAGCGCGTGCCGATGGTTTTCGTAGGGGGTTCCATGGATCGCCGAACAGTGCTGAAATTCCTGGGCGGCACGGCCGCGGCCCGGCTGCCCTTGTTCCACGCCGCCGCGAGCGCACCGGCTTCCGCCGCCGGGATGCGCATCAGCAAATACGAGAACATTCCGGTGAGCATTCCCTGGGCCGAACGCGTACGCGAGATGTCGGTCCTGAACTGGCGGCGCGAGAACATGGATGTGCCGTCCAACCGCTTCAACCTGGTGCGGCTCCACACCGATGTAGGGCTCTCCGGCGTGGGGATCGGCGGCTCCGAGGGCGTGCTCAAGAGCATGGTGGGGCGTTCACCCTGGGAGTACGTGCTGGCCGACAACGCCGGCGGGGCGCTGATGGCGATCTACGACATCCTGGGCCAGGCCACCGGCCTGCCCGCCTGCCGCCTGTTCGCAGCCAGCCCGCGCCGGCGCATCGTGCCGGCCTGGTGGAGCCTCAGCTACCCGCCCGCCATGATCGCCTCGGAGGCCAAGCTGGGCTACAGCCAGGGCTACCGCGTGCACAAGGTCAAGATCCGGCCCTGGGAGGACCCGGTGGCCCAGGCCGACGCCATCTGCGCCGCGGTGCCCGGCGACTACCGGGTGTGGGGCGACGCCAATTTCTTCTGGGGTTCGGCCGGCCGCACCCTGCACTACGCGCGGCAGCTCGCCAAGCACCCCAACTACTTCGGCCTGGAGTCGCCGATCGCCCGCGGATACCTGGAAGGCTACCGCCAGCTGAAAGGGCAGACCCCGCTGCAGATGTCCGAGCACCTGGGGGTGATCGACACCATGACGGCCATCCGCGAAGGGCTGCTGGAGGCCTTTATCATCGCCGGGCCGCTGGGCCGCGAGATGTTCCGCGTGAACGCCCTGGCCCAGTTCTACGGCAAGCAGCTCTGGATCGAGAACAGCTGCTGGACCGGCATTGGACAGGTTTTCCAGGCCCACCTGGCCGCGGCCTTCCCCTCCATCGCCTACAGCATCTGCTGCGCGCACATCTCCGAAGACGACCTGGTGAAGGAACCCCTGACCGTCAACGACGGCTTCTACGACATCCCGGAGCGCCCCGGCCTGGGCGTCTCCGTGGACGAGAACGCGCTGGACAAGTACAGGAGGAGATGAGATGCCCAGTGACATCAGGATCACCCGCGCGGAAGGCATGGGTCTCCGCCTGCCCTATCACCCGCGCGTCCGCGAGAACATGCTGGAGAACTACCGGCGCGAGAACGCCGACCGTCCGGCCTACACGCCCTGGCTGGTCCGCATCCACACCGACGCCGGGCTGACAGGCGTGGGCGAAGCCACGGCCGACCCGCGGCCGCGGCTGGAAGCTCTGAAGGGCCGCTCCATCTGGAGCCTGCTGCACGACGCCTCATTCGGAAACGGAGTGCAGATGGCCGTCTACGATCTGGCGGGCCAGGCCGCCGGCGTGCCCATCTGCCGGCTGCTCTCCTCCTCGCCCCGCCCCACGATCCAGCAGATCTGGTGGAGCCACTGCTTCCGCCCCGAGCTGCTGGCGGCCGAAACCCGGCGCGGGCTTGAACTCGGGTACCGGATCCACAAGATCAAGGCGCGTCCCTACGAGGACCCGGTCGCCCAGATGGAAGCGCTCGCCAAGTTCATTCCCGACGACTACGAGATCTGCTACGACGCCAACGGATCCTTCGGCTCGGCCGGCAAGGCCCTGGCCGTGGCCGACGCGCTGGAGCGTTTTCCCCAGGTGAAGGGGTTCGAGCAGCCCATCGCGCACGAAGACATCGTCGGCTACCGCGAGATCCGCAGGAAGCTGGGCCTGCGCCTGGCCGTGCACTGGGAGGCGGTGGACATCCGCGCCTTCCTGCTGGAGTCCATCTGCGACGCGTTCGTGGTGGAGGACTGGCAGTGGGGGCCCGCCCTGGCGGCCAAAGCCGAGCTGGCCGCGTTCACCGGCCAGACGCTGTGGGTGGAGAACGGCCTGTTCACCGGCATCTCCCAGGTCTTCCAGGCGCACATGGCGGCGGCGATGCCGCGCATCGAGTACACCATCAGCCTCACCCACATCGCCGAAGACGATGTGGTGATCGAGCCGTTCACGCTGGAGCGCGGCGTCTACCGGGTGCCGCAGAAGCCCGGCCTGGGCGTCACCCTGGACGAAAAGGCCGTTCAGAAATATCGCGTCGCCTGATACCCGTGCAGGGGAACCGGCCTTCTTCACCGGCGCGCGGAGCAGAAAGGCGAATCCGTGCGTATCGAGCCGCGGCCGGAGGCAGTGGTTTCCGGTGATGCCGCCGTGTTTCGGCCTTTCGCGATAATAGGGGTGTGGCCGGTCCGCACTTCCGCTCCCACGTGGAAATTTCCCGGGCGCAAATCGCCGCCAATTACCGCGCCGTCCGGCAGGCGGTCGGCGGCCATGTCGAAGTCCTCGGCGTGGTCAAGGCCGACGCCTATGGGCACGGGGCCGTCGAAGTATCCCGGGTGCTGGAAGGTGAAGGAGCCCGCTGGCTGGCCGTCAGCTCGGTGGACGAAGGCGTGGTCCTGCGCAATGCGGGCATACGCGCCCGCATCCTGGTCATGGGCGGCTGCCTGCGCTGCGAATACCCGGCCCTGGGCGAGTACGCCCTCACCCCCGCGATCCATTCGCTCGAAGAACTGGGGGAGCTCGACGGCTACTGCCGCACGTCCGGCGACGCCCTGCCGTATCATTTGAAGATCGACACCGGCCTCTCCCGGCTGGGCGTCCGCGATCCCCACGCCGCCATCCTCGAAGCCGTCCACGCCGCCCGCCACGCCCGCCTGGAAGGCCTCATGACGCACCTGGCCTCCGCGGCCGACCACACCTCCCCGCAGACCGGAGAGCAGTGCGCTTTGTTCGAGTGCTGCTGCCGGGCCTTCCGTGACGCCGGCATCCGCGTGCCCCTTGTCCACATGGCCAGCACGAACGCCCTGGCCTACGGGCGCCGCGAAAGCTGGCACAGCATGGTGCGGCCCGGCCACGCCATCTACGGGTACGTCTCCCCGCCCCGCGGCCAGGCCCCCGCGCGGGTGCTTGACGTCCGGCCCGCCCTCACCTGGAAGGCCCGAATCCTGCTCGTCAAGGACCTGCCCGAAGGCGCGCTGGTCGGCTACGGAGGCAGCTGGCGCGCCCCGTACCCGGTGCGGGTGGGCATCCTGGCGGCGGGGTATGCCGACGGCATCTTCCACCGGCTCTCCAACCGTGGAAAGGTGATCGCCGGGGGCAAGCTGGCTCCCATCCTGGGCACCGTGGCCATGGATCTGACCACCGTGGACCTGAGCCAGGCGGGGCACTTGAAGGCCGGCGACGAGGTCACCCTGCTGGGCCGGGAGGGCGACGTTTCCCTGGACGCCCAGCAGATCGCCAAACTGGCCGGCACCATCTCCTACAACATCCTCTGCGGCATCAGCGCCCGCGTCCGGCGCGTCTACGTCTGAGCCCCGGGGCCGTCCGGCAGGGTGCAACCCGGTGTGTATACTGAACTGAAGCCATGCCAGGCACGAACGCAGGTCCGGGAACGAAGACCTGGCTGGTTTCCCGCTCGGGTCCCCTGGCCGGAACCCGCTACCTGATCTCCGAAGGCGTCACCCGCATCGGGCGCAGCCGGGACAACGACATCGTCATCCAGGGTCCGCAGGCCGCGGTGGTCTCCCAAAACCACCTCGAAATCGCCAGGGAGGGCGCCGCCTGCCGGGTTCGCGACCTGGGCAGCACCAACGGAACCTACCTGGACGGCGAGCCGGTCGCCAGCGCCGAACTGCACCCCCACGCCGTCCTGCAGTTGGGACGCGACGGCCCCGAATTCGTCCTCTTGAGAGAAGAGGAAGCCCCGGCGGAGCTGGACCGTACCCTGGTGGCGCCCAAGGGCGCTGTCCCGTCCGCCCCGGTTTCCGCGTCCGCGGCCCCCGCCCGGGAGCACGACGACCTGCTCACCGATGCCGTGCAGCGCGCCCGCCAGGCCCGCGCCGAGGGCGCCGGCGGACAGACCATGCTGCTGATGCGCGATGCCCTCAACAGCGCTTTGCGGATCAGCCGCCGCCGCTCCCGCCTGGTAATCTACGCCCTGGCCGCCGCGCTGGTGCTGACCACGTCCTACGGCTTCGTGCGCATCTCGCGGCTGAAACGCGAGAAGACCTCCATCGACCAGTTGATCCGGGGAATCGAGAAGCGCCTGGAAGCGGGGCAGGCCGGCCCGGAGGAAACCGACCGCCTGATCGCCCAGCTCGCCGCCTACCAGGAACAGGCCGAGGGGCTGCGCCGCAACCTTCTGTTCCGCCTGGGCGTGCGCGAGCCCGAGGCTTTCGTGACCCAGGAGATCCGCACCCTGATGGTGGAGTTCGGCGCCGAGGCCTACAGCGTGCCGCCCGAATTCACCGAGCGCGTCAATTACTACATCCAGCAGTACCAGGGCCCGGACCGGGCGCTGATCGCGCGCGCCCTCGGCCAGGCCAAGGGCCAGCTGGAGACGATGCGGCGGGTGCTCGAAGAGGAGAGGCTGCCGCCCGATTTCGCCTATCTCCCGCTGGTCGAAAGCGCCTTCGCCGCCAACCAGACCAGCGCCGCCGGGGCCGCCGGGCCCTGGCAATTCACTCCGGCCACCGCCAAGGCCCACGGCCTGCGCGTGGACGGCGCGGTGGACGAGCGCCACGACCTCGCCAAGTCCACCCGCGCCGCCTGCCGCTACCTGCGCAGCCTGATCCTGGATTTCGGCGCCGGCAGCTCCGTGATGCTGGCCCTGGCGGCCTACAACCTGGGCCCCACCCGGGTGAAACAGGCGGTCGCCAAGACCGTTCAGGACCCCATCAAGCAGCGCAATTTCTGGTACCTCTACCGTGCCCGCGCCCTGCCCCCCGAAACCCGCGAGTATGTCCCCAAGATCTTCGCCGCCATCATCATCGGCCGCAACCCCCAGCGCCTCGGCTTCTGAGGAATCGAATAAACCCCTCTGTCCCCTTTTTTCCGCCCCTTCCCCCGCCGCGCGCTTTCAGCTATGATATTTCGCCAGGGGGACGCCCCATGCGGCCTTCGTCGCGCAGAGAGTTGCCGGATCCCGAAGAGAGGCGCATTATCTGGCTGGAGTTCGTGGCCGCCTCGGCCATCTTCTCGATCGTGGCCGTGGTCCTCTACATGGTCTTCAGCTACCGGCCGTCGTGAATCGCGCCCGCACCCAGTCCAGCGCCTGGTCCCGCGTGCTTAGCTCTCCTTCCAGCTGCATATCCTCCACGGCCGCCAGGATCTCCTTGAAAGCCGGGCCCGGCTGGTAGCCCGCTTCGATCAGATCCCGCCCCGTCACCAACGGCCTGGGGCGAATCTGCTCCGGCGGCAGTTCCTCCACCTTCCCCCGCACGTACTGATAGTTCTCCAGTTCCCCGTGGCTGGCCATGCAATCCAGCCGGTGCAGCTCCAGATGCTCCTCGAACCGTTCCAGCCGGAGGAAGCGTTTCAGGGTGCTCTCCTTCATCCGGGGCGCATCCATGAAGCGCATATGGTTGGCGATCAGGGCCAGGACCTGCCGCGTGTCCTCTCCCGAAAACCGCAGCCGCGCCAGAATGTCCTGCGCCATCCGCAGGCCTTCCTCCACGTGCCCGTCGAAGCGGATGCGCTCCGCCCTCCGGAAGGTCCTGGGCTTGCCGACGTCGTGCAGCAGGGCTCCCAGCGCCAGCGCCGGGCTCGGCTCCCGCAGGTTCTCCAGCATGAGCAGGGTGTGCGTCCAGACGTCGCCTTCCGGGTGGAACTCGGGCGGCTGCTCCACGCCCTGCATGGCTTTCACCTCCGGCAGGATCTCCAGCAGCAGGCCGGTACGGTCCAGCAGTTCGAACCCGCGCCGCGCCCCGCCTTCGGTCAGGATGCGCAGCAGCTCGTCCCGGACCCGCTCGGCCGACACCGTCCGGATCAGCGGGTGCAGCCGCCGTATGGCTTCCATCGTCTGCGGCTCGATCTCGAACCCCAGGCGGGCCGCGAACCGCACCGCCCGCAGCAGCCGCAGGTGGTCCTCACGGAAGCGCATCTCGGGATCGCCGATGGCCCGGACCACCCCGCGTTCCAGGTCCGCCTGGCCGTCCACGAAATCCACCACCTCGTGCGTGTCCGGGTCCTCCAGAAGGGCGTTGATAGTGAAGTCGCGCCGCCGCACGTCCGCTTCCGGGTCGTCCTCGAAGCGCACGCTGACCGGGCGCCGCCCGTCGGCATAGGCATGGTCGCTGCGGAAGGTGGCGACCTCCACCTGCGCGCCGTTCTCGCGAACCAGCACCACGCCGAAATGTGCCCCCACCTGGCCCGATCCGGGAAACAACTGCAGGATGCGCTCCGGGCGCGCGTCCGTGGCCACGTCCCAGTCCTTGGCCGGCCGGTGCAGCAGCCGGTCGCGCACCGCTCCCCCTACCAGCCAGGCCTGGTGTCCCTCCGCGCGCAGCTTCCGTGCGATCTTCCCCGCCAGGTCAGCGCCGGTCATGGGTGGCCGTCTACTTGGAAGCGTCCTTGTTCCTGCCCAGCTTCTTGCGGATCTCCGCGGCGTCCTTCGCATCCGGCGCCAGCTGCAAATACCTGGCGTAGGCCTCCCGGGCGGCGCGCATATCCTTCTGCCTTTCCCGCACCTCGCCCAGCCGGAGGTAGGCCTCCGCCAGGTTGGCGTCCCAGCGCGTGGCCTCCTCGAACCGCATGGCCGCGGCGCGCAGGCTGCCTTTCTTCAGGTAGTACTTGCCCACCTGCAGCTCCTTGGCCGCCTGCAGCGGATTGAAGGTGTACTGGCGGACCGTCAGGTTCTCGTCCTCTTCGGGCGGCGCCTGCTCTACGGGAGGCTTCTCCTCCGCCGGGCGCTGCTCCTCCCCCCGGGCCGCTGACACGGCTGCAAATCCGCACAGGATCAGCGATAGCAAGCAGCGTGACATAATTAAATTATCCCCCCATGGAACTCCGGGACAAAGCCGCCCAACTGCCTCTGGCCCCTGGTGTGTACCTCTTCAAGGACGCCGGCGGGAAGGTGATCTACGTCGGCAAGGCCAAGCTGCTGCGCCAGCGCGTGCGCAGCTACTTTTCGGACGACCGCCTGGCGGAGGCCAAAACCGGCACCCTGATTGCCGATGCCCGCGACATCCACTACATCCTGGTGGACAACGAGAAGGAGGCCCTGGCCCTCGAAAACAATCTGATCAAGCAGTGGAAGCCGCGCTTCAACGTGCTGCTGCGCGACGACAAGACCTATCCCTACATCAAGCTCACCGGCGAGAAGTACCCGCGCGTCTACGTCACGCGGCGGCTGCGCAAGGACGGCTCCACCTACTACGGGCCCTATTTTCCCGGCAACCTGGCCCACCGCCTGGTGCATTTCATCCACCGCCACTTCCTGATTCCCTCCTGCAAGGTGGACCTGACCCGCTTCCATCCCAAGCCCTGCCTGCAGTACCACATCCACCGCTGTCTGGGCCCCTGCGTGGAAGGCCTCACCACGGAGGAAGAGTACGCCCGGGCGGTGCGCAACGTGCGCCAGTTCCTGGAGGGCCGCCACACGGAGCTCGCCTCCGAGCTGCGCGCCCGCATCGCCGCCGCTTCCGCCGAAATGCGCTTCGAAGAGGCCGCTTCCCTGCGCGACCTGCTGTCCACCGTGGAGGAGCTGGACGAGCGCCAGAAGATGGCCGCCGCCAAGGGCGACGACACCGACATCTTCGGCCTCTACGCCGAGCCGCCCCTGCTGGCCGTCAACCTGTTCCACTTGCGCAGCGGCCGTATCGTGGACCGCCGCGAGTTCTTCTGGGAGGACCAGGCCGAGTTCGACCCGCCCGCCTTCCTCTCCTCCCTGCTGACCCAGATGTACCTGGACCAGCAGTACATCCCCGCCGTGATCCACGTGCCGGAGGATTTCGAGGACCGGGCCGCGCTGGAGGAATTGCTTTCGGAGCGGCGCGGGCATAAGGTCGAAATCCACACCCCGCAGCGGGGTCAGAAGAAGGCCCTGCTCGACCTGGTGGCCGCCAACGCCCGCAACAGCTTCGACCAGCGCTTCCGCGTCCTCAAGCCCACGTCCAGGGCCATTCAGGAAGCCGTCATGGACAGCCTCGGCCTGCCCGATCCGCCCCGGCGCATCGAGTGCTTCGACATCTCGCACACTCAGGGATCGGACAAGGTGGCCAGCATGGTGGTGTGGGAAGACGGCCGCATGAAGAAGTCGGACTACCGCAAGTTCATCATCCGCGAGGTGGAGGGCAACGACGATTTCGCCAGCATGCGCGAGGTGATCTCGCGCCGCTACCAGCGCGTGCAGCAGGAAGGCGGGTCGATGCCCGGCCTGGTGCTGGTGGACGGCGGGATCGGGCAGCTGCACGCCGCCGCCGGGGCGCTGGAATCGCTGGGCATCATCAACCAGCCGCTGGCCTCCATCGCCAAGCGGGAGGAGATCATCTACGTGCTGGGCCAGGAGAACGAGCCGGTGGTGCTGGACCGCTACTCGCCCATCCTGCACCTGGTGCAGTCGATTCGGGACGAAGCCCACCGCTTCGCCGTGACCTTTCACCGGACGCGGCGCAATGCCCGGCAGCTCACCTCGGAGCTGGTGCAGATCCACGGGGTGGGAGAAAAGACCGTGCAAAAACTACTGCGCCGTTTCGGCAGCCTGGAACAGGTGCGCGGCGCTTCGGAAGAGGAACTGGCCGGAGTGGTGGGCCGGGCGGCCGCGCGGCGCATCAAGGAGAGCCGTTAGGAAGAAAGGGGGCGGCAGGCGAGTCCCGCGCGCCCCTCACCGTGCACGGCGCCGCCGGTTACTTGCGCCGCAAAGCCAGGCCGGCGCCGCTCAGGGCTCCGCCGCCCAGCAGCAGGGCCACCCAGTTGGCGGCCGTGTCCGGCATGCCGAAGTCCTCGTCCTGGTTCTGGTCGCGGGTCGTCTGGGTCTGAGTCTGAGTCTGCGTCTCGGTGGTGGTCTGGTCCTGGTTCTGGTTCATCTGGTCGCTCGAGGTCGACCCCTGGTCGGTCTGCGCCAGGGCCGTGCCCAGCGTCAGGCCCGCGCCCAGCATCAAAGTGGCAAGTGTCCTCATATATGGATGCGTCCTCCTTTTCACGTCCCGGTGAGCAGATCACCGGCTACCGGAGGAAGTGCAAGCAGAGAGCCTTTGGGGGCGGGGAGACGGTGGTTTGTGT
>JADZAF010000105.1 GCA_020852755.1 Bryobacterales bacterium | reverse complement strand
GCACGGACTCCATCGCTGGAGCCCCTGCTCGTTCGGCTACACGTTGAACAGGCAATCTACATGGTGAACTCCTTTCAGTTCACAAGATCAGCCAGGCTTATCCTGGTAACCGACCGCAGGGAGCGGTGCACTCAGCCGCCCGGCTATGCCCGCAGGCACACTACGGCCGGCGACCCCCCAGCACCCGGCCGGTAAACTCGAACAGCGCGGTCGTGGCCGGGTCCCCGGGCAGACCCAGGTCGCCGTCCAGTTTCACGTGGTCGGTTCCCTCGGCTCCGAACAGCCGGGCGGGGATACCGGCCTGGTCGAGCGCGGCCCAGAGCCGGTACGCCTGGGCGGTGGTGTCGGTGTGGCCGGCCACGTGAAGGAGCAGGAACGGCGGGATGCCGCGGTTGGGCGCCACGTGGTTCACCGCGGACAACGCGCGCTGGCGCTCGAGGTTGCCGAACTTCTCGGGATGCCCCCATTTGGGCGGCGGCTGCTTGAGGCTCTTGCGGCGGGCGGTGGCGGTGGCCACCTGCAGCGGCACGTCGTAGGTGTCGCCGTCCACGGGAACGCAGCCCACGATGCCGGCGCGCGGCACTCCCTCGGCTTCGAGGTACCGGCTGTCGGTGCACAAAAGCGCCGCCAGCTGCGCGCCGGCCGAGTGTCCCATCAGGAAGATCCGGCGGGGGTCGCCGCCGTACCGGGCAATGTTGGCATGTACCCATCCGACGGACTTCGCCACGTCGCGCACGATCGTGTCCATGGTCACGTTGGGGATGAAGCGATAGTTCACCGGCACGAAGACGAAGCCCTTTTCGGCGAAGGCCGCCGGCTTGTGGCCCATCTCGTTCTTGCTGCCGCGCATCCAGCCGCCGCCGTGAACCCATACGACCACCGCCAGGCTCGACCCCTTCTGCGGCGCGTACACATCGAGCAACTGGCGCTCGTTGCGGGGTTCGGCGTAGGCGATATCGCGTTCGACGCGGAGCGGCGTCTGAGCAAGGGCCGCGGCGCAGGCAAGGCCCGCGAGTAGGAACAAAAAGCGGGCGGGCAGCTTCATGGGGCGATCCTCCCGATGCTGTTCATGATACAGGAGAGCCGCAAGGCGGGCGGGCGTACTATCATTCCCTGGAAGGAGATTCCGATGCCTGCGTCCCGCAGAGCCTTCCTGATGGCCGCTCCCGCGGCTCTGGCCGCCACTTCCGCTTCCCGCGATCGCTACCTGCTCTTCTCTCCCGGCCGCATCGGCAGCCTGGAGCTTCCCAACCGGCTGGTGCGCACCGCCACAGCGGAAAATGCCTGGGCCGGCGAACGCCTGAGCGAAGAGGGACTCCGGCTCTACCGCGGCCTGGCGGCCGGCGGCGCGGGCCTGATCATCAGCGGATACATGGCGGTGATGCCGGGCGGCCGCGCCGGCGACCTGCAAACGCGCCTCTGGGACGACGCTCACATCCCCGCCGCGCGCGGCCTCGCGCGCGCTGTGCGGGAAACCAGCCGGAACTGCAGGGTGGTGGCGCAGATCGTACACACGGGCATGCAGACGCAGGCCGCGGAGCCGGTCGGTCCTACCGCGACGCCCTGGCCCAAGCTCAGCACGAAGCCGCGCGCGCTGGCAACCGGAGAGGTGGAGAGCATCGTCGCCGCCTTCGCTCGTTCCGCGGGCCGCGCCCGGGAGGCGGGCTTTCACGGCGTGGAACTGCACGCCGCGCACGGCTACCTGCTGTCGTCCTTCCTCTCGCCCTACACCAACACCCGCACCGACAAATACGGCGGTTCGGTGGAGCGGCGCGTGACCGTCGTCAGAGAGATCGTGGAACAGGCGAGGCCGCTGGTGGGCCGGGATTTCCCGATCCTGATCCGCATCAACGGGGACGATCATGTTCGCGGCGGCATCGATATCGATAGCCTGCCGGACCTGGCCCGCGAGATCGAGAAGACGGGCGTGCAGGCCGTGGACGTGAGCGGCAGCAACGCGGGGCGGCGCGGCATCGCCGGTCCGCGGGAGGAGTCGTTCTACCTGAAGCACGCGCAGGCCCTGCGGCTGAAAATACCGGTGATCGCCACGGGAGGGAACCGTTCCATCGAGAGGCTCGAGCAGGCCGCCAGGGCGGCCGGGCCGCAGTTCTTCGGCTTCGCGCGCCCCCTCATCCGGGAGCCCGATCTGCCGCGGCGCTGGAGGGAGGGCCGCGGCCCGGCGGAAGCGGCCTGCATTTCCTGCGGCCGCTGCATGCGCGGTTTCGGCAAAGGACTCCCCACCCGCTGCCGGGTGAATGAAGCTGATGCGTGAGCCCGCTATGACTACCACTCGCAGAGAGTTCCTGGCGATGACCGGCGCCGCGGGAGCGGCCGCTTTCGCACCCGGCGTTCCGGTGCGGATCATCACCCGCGGCCCCCGGCGCCACTGGTTCGGCTACAACGACAAGTTGCAGTTCGACGTCTCCAACCGCTATGTGCTGTGCATGGAGGCAGGCTTCGAACATCGCTCGCCGCGTCCCGATGACGCCGTCACCCTCGGCATGGTCGATCTGGAACGGAACGACCGCTGGATCGAGTTGGGCCGCAGCAGCGCCTGGTGCTGGCAACAGGGCTGCATGCTGCAGTGGCTGCCGGGCCCGGACCGGCGCATCATTTTCAATGACCGTCAAGACGGCCGGTATGTCTCCCGCATCCTGACAGTGCCGGGCGGCAAGCCCCGCACGTTGACCGCCCCCATCTACGCGGTGAGTCCGGACGCGCGCTGGGCGGTGGCGCCCGACTTCCGCCGCCTGGCCGATACCCGCCCGGGCTACGGCTACAACGGGATTCCCGATCCCAACAGGGACGTTGCGGCGCCCGGCGACGCCGGCATCTGGCGGCTGGACCTCCAGACCGGCAAGAGCCGCCTGATCATTTCCCTGGCCGATATCGCCGGGATCCCCAGCCCCAGGCACGACTGGACCGGGGCCAAGCACTGGTTCAACCACCTGCTGGTGTCGCCCGGCGGCAGGCGCTTCATTTTCCTGCACCGCTGGACCGGGGGCGCCGCGGGAAATCGCCGGGTCACCCGCATGTTCACGGCGGACGCGGACGGCAAGGCCCTGCACGTGGTCGAGGACTCCGGCCTGGTGTCCCACTTCATCTGGCGGGACGCGGACCATATCCTTGCCTGGTCGGAACACGGCGGCCGGCGCCATTTCCACCTGTACCGCGACCGGACGGATCAGGTGGAGACAACCGGCGCCGGGATCATGACCGAGGACGGGCACTGCAGCTACCTGCCGGGTAACCGGTTCATCCTGTGTGACACTTATCCGGACAAGGAACGCCACCAGACGGTCTACCTGTTCGACACCCGCACGGGGGTAAGACAGGACCTGGGAAGGTTTCACTTGCCGCCGCAATACAGCGGGGAATGGCGCTGCGATACGCATCCGCGCTTCAGCCGCGACGGACGCCTGGTCTCGATCGACGCCCCGCACGGCAGCGAGGGACGCCAGCTGCACCTGCTCGATATCAGCCGCCTGGTAACTTAACGCGAGGATTTCAAGGGAGCGAGCAATGCCGGATCGCGGTGCAGGCTTGCGATTTCGGCGGCAGTGAGCGGCCGGTTGAATACGGCCAGTTCATCGAGCAGGCCGACGTAGCCGACGGCGAAGTAGATGCCGGTCTTCTCCAGGTCCCAGTCCATGGGGATGTTGCGGCCGCTCAACTCGCCCTTCAACACCGAGTCGATATACAGAGCCGCGTGGGCATCGTCGCGGCCGGTATCGAAGTTGCGCCAGGTGAAGGCGACGTGGTGCCAGTCGTCCGCCTGGAAGCCCACCTTCGGCACGCGGACCAGGGGAGCGTTGGGATCGGACTCCGGGATTCTGGGCCGGCCCGGCGCCTCCGACCGGAAGGCCCCCAGGCGAATCTCGCGCGGAGACGTACCGGTGAAATCCACCCATAAACCACCGTTGTTCGCGCCCTTTTCGGTGATCTGCACCGGATCGCTGGCCCGGTTCCTGGGGAGCATGGTGTCGGGATTGGTCTTCAGCCAGAACGAGACCGTGCCGCTCCAGCCGCCGCGCCGGTAGGGGAGATTCCCGGCGGCCGGAAAGAAGATGCGGCCGTTGCGCGGGAGCACTTTCGTCGCTTCGAGCGCTCCGCCGTGAATGCCGGCGCCGGGAGCGATGCGGAAAGCCGTGGTGTCGAATCCGTCCTGGTAGACGAACCGCCCAGGCTCGGACTCATGGTTGAATCGCGACCTCACCTCTCGCGAGCCCGCGCCGAAGTCCGCCCGGAGCGCTTCATCGAAAGAGGCGTAGAACGCGGCCGCCGTGAGAACCGGATCCGGAGCGGCGCCCGCCCACGGTCCGGCCAGAAACCCCATGCAGAGAAGCCAGCGCATGGTCGCCATCCTACCAGGAGTTTCGGTGACAGGCTACATAACCACCTAACTGCTCTTGAGGCATCACGGGCG
>JADZAF010000104.1 GCA_020852755.1 Bryobacterales bacterium | reverse complement strand
CGTTCACGTCCGCCGCCGCGTCCGAAGCCAGCCACACCAGCAGCCCGGCGATCGATTCCGGAGTCACCCACTTCGAATAGTCCGCCCCCGGATTGCCTGCCCGGTTGGCCGGCGTGTCGATCACGCTCGGCATCACGACGTTCGCCGTCACCCCGCTGCCCCGCGCCTCCGCGGCCGCCGTTTTCACCAGGGCCACCAGCGCGGCTTTCGAAACGCCATAGGCGCTCAGCCCGGCGGCCGGATCCAGAGCTGTCCGCGATCCAATCGCGATCAGCCGCCCGCGCCCGGCCGCCAGCAGGTGCGGCAGCGCCGCGCGAAACACGTAGAAGGCGGAGTTGAGATTCAGATCCATCATCCGGCGCCAGGTGTCGTCGTCCGTCCCCTGAACCGGGTTGCCTCCCGCGAAGCCCCCCATCAGGTGCAGCACCACGTCGATGCGCCCGTTGCGGACGGCGGTCTCCTCCACGGCCCGCCGCGCGCCCTCCGGCACGGTAAGATCCTGCTCGATAAGCTGCAAGCCTTCCGGCGCCTGCTGCCCTCTCCATGAGCGGGCAACGCCGGCCGCAATGGCTCCGGCGTCCAGAAAGGCCCGGGTCACCGCCTGTCCCAGGCCGCCGTTGGCGCCGGTGATCAGCACTACGCGGTCAGCAAGTGGATGCATACCGTTCATGATCGCGCACTCCCGCGCGCCTGGTGGGCTCTTCGAGCATCAGCCCCTCGATGATCTCCGCCACGCGGCCCGGCGCCGCTTTCGCCGCCAGGTACGCGTGGCCCCCGCCCGCTTCGGAACGCCACTCGTTGCCGCCGTCCGCCAGTGCCTGGCAGCGCCCTTCGCGCAGGTCCCACCACTCGCCGCCGCGGCTGTCCAGGCAGCGCACCGCGTACAGCACCGCCGTCTGGTCCCAGCTCTTGTGCGGCTTCAACCCGTTGAATAGTTCATAGGCGCGGCGCACCGGGCTCGAGGATGGCAGGCGGGCCAGCGCTGCGCCCGTCAGGATCTCCCCTCCGATCTCCAGCCCGCTGAACACCACCGGAGAGGGCCACTGCTCAATGGCATGCCGGGCCGCCGGCGCGTCGTTGCGCAGGTTGGACTCCCGTCCTTTCGGAAACGCCCCGCCCATGCACACCCAGGCCTTCACCTTGCGCTTCACCAGTTCCCGCCCGCTCAGCCCGGAATGCCCGTCCGGTTCGCTGCGCAGCAGCCGGCTCATGTTGGAAAGTTGTCCCACCGACACCATCACCACCGAGGCGTCCGTCTGCCCCGCCAGCGCCTGCCGGTAAACCTCGACCGCGTCCGGAAACGGCTCCACCCCCGCCGACCGGTGTGGAAACTCGGCCGCGATGCGCTCCGCGTAACGGCTGTCCCGCAGGAACCCCGCGCCGCGGTTCACTCCGATGGGAATATCCGCCCGCCCGAAGTAAGTGTTCAATGCCTCCAGGCAGACCGGGCTGGCCGGGTGTTTCGAACACACTCCCATGGCCAGGATGCGTGCTTCCCCGCGCCTCGCCAGGGCGTGCAGCACCGCCACCGCCCCCACGTCGTCCACATCGCCCATGATGTCGGTATCGAAAATCACCGGCGTGCCCGCGGCCCGCCCGCCATCCTGCGCCTTACGCTCCACGTAGACGTAATAGGCTCCGCTGATTTCCTCGCCGGCTTCGTCGTAGAACCAGGTCTGCATCCGCGCCCAGCCTTCCGGCAGCCCGAGCGTGAAGACCGCTTCTCTGTCCGCAGGTTTCACCGCTTGTGTCAGATCGCGGGCTCCGATTACCAGCCGCGCCTTCGCGATGGGCAGCGCCACGCCCGCCGGATAGCCGCCGTCCTCGCCGGCGTGGGCCGGCAGAGGCGCCCGCATGGGCACGTCCACATCCGCCGGCCAGCGCCGCAGACGGAAGGTGTATTCCCCGCCCTCCTCCACCATCACGTGCCAGGCGCCGTTGCGCTTCTCTCCTCTCCGGATCTGCGCGCTCTGGTCCAGGAAGGAATCCGCCCACTCCGTGGGAGATACCAGCGCCGGGTTCTCCGCCCTCCCGCCGATGTGTACGGGCAGAAACGAATCCAGCCGCGGTTCCACGCCCTTCCACCACCGGTCGTAATGGTCCCGCATCCTGGCCGCGACTTCGGGATGCTCCCGGATCACATCGCGCTGCTGTCCGGGGTCCTTCGCCACGTCGTACAACTGCGCGTTCGCCACCAGCCGCCACTTCCGCCACAGTACCGCGGCGTCGCCCCACTGCGGCCGCCCCACGTTCATCCGGCTGAACTGCACCACCAGCATGCGGTCCGGCAGTTGGGCGGTCTTCCCTCGCAGCAGACCTTCCAGGCTGAGGCCGTCGAACCGCGTTCCAGGCGGGGGCGTCAAGCCGCACAGGCCGATCAGGGTCGGCAGGATGTCCTGCACCTGGGTGAGTTCGTCCACATCCCGCCCGCCGGACAGCCCGCCCAAGGGCCAGCGCAGGAAACACGGCACCCGGTGGCCCCCTTCCCATAACCCGATCTTGCGCCCCCGCATCCCGGCATTGAAGAAGTCCACCCCGGCCGTGCCGCCGTTGTCCGTCATGAAGACCAGCAGGGTGTTGTCGCGCAGGCCCGTCTCCCGAAGCGCCTGCTCCAGCCGGCCGGCGTTCTCGTCGACGTTCGCTATCATGCCGAAGAAACTTGCCACGCTGCGCGGGAGGCCGGCGAACATCCGCCGGTAGCGCTCCTCCACGAACAGCGGACCGTGCGGGGCGTTGGTCGCAATATACGCGAAGAAAGGCTCACGGGCCGCGCCCCGCCCGCGAATCCAGCGCAGCGCCTCTCCGAAGAACACATCCGTGCAATAGCCCTGATAGCGCTCCAGGCGCCCGTTGTGCCGGTAGCGGTCGTTGAAGTAGTCGTTGTCCCAGGCGTCCGGCGCCGACCCGATGTGCGACGACGGGAACCACAGCGCCTCCTGAAAGCCGCGGTCTTCCGGGCGGTAGGGATAGCCGTCCCCGAGATGCCACTTGCCGAACATCCCCGTGCGGTAACCCGAGCGCGCGAAGATCTCCGCCATGGTGGGCAGATCGGTGCGCAGCGGGGTGCGCCCGCTGCTGACATTCATGGCGCCGTTTATCAGCGCATCCCGCCCGGTCATCAACTGCGAGCGCGTGGGCGTGCACATCGGCGAGGCGTGAAAGTCGGTGAGCCGCACCGACTCGCCGTGCAGGCGGTCGAGATTGGGCGTCCGCAGCCTGGGATTGCCGTGGCAGGAGAGGTCGCCGTAACCCTGATCGTCGGTCAGGATCACGATTACGTTCGGTTTCGAGCGAAGCTGGGCCGGAAGGGACGCACCTCCGGCCGCCATCAGGAACTGCCGTCTCTTCATCGCCGCGCAGCCTCGGGTAACCAGTCTACACCCCGGCTTGCCCGGCGCCTCTCTCTGGAATGAAAACTGCTCCCGACTCAATATCGAGGACTCATGATATGACCAACCAACTGGCAGGCAAGACCATCGCAATCCTGGTGGCGGAGGGCTTCGAGCAGGTCGAGTTGACCGGCCCGAAACAGGCGCTGGAGCAGGCGGGCGCCCGGGCCGAGATCATCTCTCCCACCGAAGGCAGGGTGAAGGCCTGGGATATGAAGAGCTGGGGCAAGGAGTTCGACGTGGATGTGTCCCTCGCGTCCGCCGGCCCCGACCGCTACGACGCCCTGCTGCTTCCCGGCGGGGTGATGAACCCGGACCGTTTGCGCATAATCCCCGAGGCGGTCCGCTTTGTGAAGCACTTCTTCGATCGCGAAAAGCCCGTGGCGGCGATCTGTCACGGCCCCTGGATGCTGGTCGAGGCCGGCGTAGTGCGCGGCCGCACGCTTACCTCCTGGCCGTCGCTGAAGACCGACATCCGCAACGCCGGCGGCGAGTGGGTCGATCAGGAAGTCTGCTGCGATTCCGGACTGGTGACCAGCCGCAAGCCCGCCGATATTCCCGCATTCAACAGCCGGATGATCGAGGAATTCAGCGCCGGGATGCCGGGAATCCGACAGCGCCGTATCGCCTGAACCGGCTCCTATTCCAGGGGTGTCAGGTGGATGTTGCGGAAAGAGACCGCCGCCCCTTCCGACTGCAGCGCGATCGCGCCCCGGGTGGCGCTGCACCTGGTGGCGTGATTCACCAGGTCGCCGTTCACGTACACGATGATCTCGTCGCCCTTGGCGGTGATCTCCATGCGGTTCCACTGGCCGAAGGGCTTCTCCGAATTGTCGGTCAGGTTCAGATGCCGGCGGCCCTGCCGGCGCTTCTCCAAGTCCGGGACCTCCAGCGTCGTGCCGATCACCCAGAAGTCCCCGGCGTTGCCCGTGGCCAGCTGCACTTCGATCGATTTCGGCCACTGCCCCAGCGCGTTGGGCGTGGTCGTGTGGACCAGCACGCCGTTGTTGCCCCGCGTGGTGTCTTCCGGCCAGCGCCACTCCAGGCTCAGCTTGTAATTCCCGTACTCTTTCACCGTGCGTATGTAGCCGGTCGGCTGGCCCTTGCAGAACAGCAGCCCGTCGCGCACGCTCCACACCGCCGCCATGGGCGTGACGGTGTCCTGCTTCTTGGCCGCCGCGTCCCAGAGGTAATGCGTCCAGCCGCTGAGATCCTTGCCGTTGAACAGAGCCACCGGCTTCCTTTCGGCGGCCTGTGCCAGTCCCCACGAAACGACCCCGGCCAGCAGAATTCGAATCACGCGCATCATGCCCCGCATTGTACATGGTTCAGGTGCCGCGGAGCGCAAGCGGCTAGCGATAAGTGAAGGCGCGGGGCGCCGCCGCCACGCGGCCGTCCGGCGCGGTCACTGTTACCTCCACCACCCCGCTGCCGGGAGGCGCGATCACCGTCACTTCAGAACGGCCGGCCTGCACCACTTCACGAACCGGACTCTCTCCAAACCGCACCGTGAT
>JADZAF010000103.1 GCA_020852755.1 Bryobacterales bacterium | reverse complement strand
GGGGCCGACGATGGGGCGCTCGGCTCTCCTCCTCCAGCCCTCCCAAACCCCTTTGCCGGAACCGTTCCACATATTTGTACCCGGTCTTGCGCGAGATCCCGAATTGCCTACACAATTCGCTGAAGTCTTCGCACCGCTCCAACCAGCGCTTTACAAACCTGATTCGTTCTTCCACCGCGTTCCTCTCCTGCCAGGGCATATGCCCCAGTTTTCAGGTTCGCCACGCCGAACGAAAGTGTTACCGATGTCGCCGGTCTGTTTTGTTACCGATGTCGCCGGTCCGTACCTCGTCCGAGCCGCGACCAAAGGGAGCGGTTTCCGGACTTATCCTTTCCGGGTTCAGCCCCCTCCAGGTACGCCGCCGCCAACTGCGCCAATGCCCGCACCCCGGTTACCAGGGCAGACTCATCTACATAGAAGTACGGCGAGTGGTTCATCGCCTCCTTCCCCGGCTCCGCGTTGCGCGGCGCCACCCCCAGGAAGAAGAACAGTCCCGGCACCCGCTGCTGATAGGCCGCGAAATCCTCGCCCGCGGTCACCGGCGTTGCCGTCATCGTTTCCCCTGCTCCGGCAGCCTTCTCCAGCACCGGCGCCATGCGCGCCGTGAGCGCCGGGTCGTTGAAGGTCACCGGAAGGCCGCCGTAGATGCTGACCTCGGCCGCGGCGCCCGCGCCTCGCGCGATGCCTTCCGCCGTACCCTTCACCCGCTTCTGGATCTCCGAGCGCATGCCTGGATCGAAGCTGCGGATCGTGCCCGCCAGTTCCACTTCCGCGGGCACGATGTTGGGCTGCGACCCGCCCCGGATCACGCCCACCGTGATCACCGCCGGCGCCGCCGTCAGGTCCACCTGCCGGCTGACGATGGTCTGCAGCCCCAGCACAACCTGGGCCGCCGCCGGCACCGGATCCACCCCGTACCACGGCATGGCGCCGTGCGTCTGGCGTCCCCGCACGACGATCCGGAAATTGTCCACGCCCGCCATGATGCCGCCCGGACGCCAGGCCACCACGCCGCTCGGCAAAGGAACCACGTGCAGCCCGAAAATCGCGTCCGGCTTGGGGTTCTCCAGCACTCCTTCCCGGACCATGAGTTCGGCGCCGCCTTCTTCGCCGTCCGGTTTGCTGTCCTCGGCCGGCTGGAAGATGAACTTGACGGTTCCTTTCAATCCGGCGCGCCGCGCCGCCAGCACCTCCGCCGCGCCCATCAGGATGGCCGTGTGGGCGTCGTGCCCGCAGGCGTGCATCACGCTCACCTCCTGCCCGTTGTAGCTGGTCTTCACCCGGGAGGCGAACGGCAGGTCGAGCGCCTCCTTCACCGGCAACGCATCCATGTCCGCGCGCAGCGCCACCACGCCGCCTGGCTTGCCGCCGCGCAGGATTCCCACCACGCCGGTATGCGCGACCTTGGCGGTCACTTCCAGACCGAGGCTTCGCAGGTGCTCCGCGACCATGGCCGCGGTCCGGAATTCGCGATTGCCCAGCTCCGGATTCCGGTGGATGTCGCGCCGCCACGCGATCACCTTCGGCTCCACCTTCTCCGCAAGGCGTTCAATGCTCTCGGCAGAGGAAGGACTGCCCCGGCGCGCGGCCGGCAGTCCGGCCTGTGCCCCGAGGAGTGGAACGGCAATGGCCGGGATGACGCAGGCAGAAACTCTCATGGCGCTCCCTGTCCGGATGACACGAATCATCCGCGACGAACGTAGGAATTACGAAAAGGAGCGCCTTGATGTTCCCGGAGCCGCTCAGGAGCGGCCCAGGCGCATGTGCTCTTTCAGCAGGCAGCGGTCCATGATGACCACCAGGCCGGCGGCCCGCGCCCGCGCCGCCGCTTCCTCGTGCACCACGCCCTCCTGCAGCCAGACCGCTTTGGCGCCGATGCGGATGGCCGCCTCCACGATCTCCGGTACGAACTCCGAACGCCGGAAGACGTCCACGATATCCACCCGCTCCGGCACCGCCTCCAGGTCGGGATAGCCCTTCTCGCCCAGCACCTCCTGCACCTGCGGGTTGACCGGAATGATCCGGTACCCGGCCGATTGCATGTAGCGCGCCACCCCGTAGCTCGGCCGGAACTTCTTGTCCGATAGTCCGACCACCGCGATGGTGCGTGCGGAGCGTAGCAGATCCCGTATCATGTCGTATGCCGTCATCGGAATAGTTGGCGGAAACGCTCGACTTCCTTCGGGGTCAGGTGGCGGAATTTGCGCGGTTCGAGCCCGCGCAGGTCCAGGAAGCCGATCCGGACGCGCTTGAGCTTCTCCACCAGTTTGCCGAAGTGCTGGAACATCACCCGTACCTGATTCTTGCGGCCCTCGATTAATACCACTTCATACCATGGATTCACCGCCCGCTTGACGATCCGTAATTCCGCCGGCGCCGTTCGGCGTCCGCCCAGAGGAATGCCTTCCCGAAACCGGACCTCTTCCTCGGGCGACAGCAGCCCGTTCACTTTCACCAGGTACGTCTTTTTGATGCGGCTGGAGGCCGACATGATGCTGTTGGCGAAATCGCCGTCGTTGGTCAGCAGCAGCAGGCCCTCGGTGGCGTAATCCAGCCGGCCCACCGGATAGACGCGCTCCCGGATGCCGTGCAGCAGGTCCATCACCGTCGGCCGGCCCTGCGGATCGCTCATGGTGGTCACATAGCCTTTGGGCTTGAACAGGGCGAGGTAAACCAGCTGCCGGGGCGGCCGGATCAGCTTGCCGTCCACCTTGATGTGGTCGCGCCCCAGTTCCGCCTTGGTCCCCAGCGTCTCGACCGTCTGGCCGTTGACCGTGACCCGCCCTTCCAGGATCAACTCCTCGGCTTTGCGCCGGGAGCTGATGCCGGCCCGGGCCAAAATCTTCTGCAGCCGCTCTTCCGGCATCAGGACCCGCTTTCCGGCTCCTCCGCCGCTGCCGGCGGAGCAGGCTCCTCGACGGCGCCCGGCGAGCTGTCCCCGCTCCCGGCGGGAGCGCTCTCCGCGGGTTCGGGCACGGCCGCCTCCGCGGGCTGCTCCTGGCCGCCTTCCTCCGGCTCCGTGTCGCTGATGGCCAGGCGCCGCAGTTCCTCGAACTCCTTCAGCGACGGCAGCTCGCTGAGGTCCTTCAGCCCGAACTGGACCAGGAATTCCTTCGAGGTCCGGTAGAGGATGGGTTTCCCGATGACGTTCTTCCTTCCCGCGGTCGTGATCAGTTTCCGGTCCAGCAGCGTCTTTAACACCCCGGCGCCCTGCACGCCGCGGATCTCCATGATCTCCGGCGCGGTGACCGGCTGCTTGTAGGCGATCACCGCCAGGGTCTCCAGGGCTGCCAGCGAGAGTTTCAACGGGGGCTTGAGTCTCTTGACGAATGCCCGCACCGCGTCATGGTGCTCCGGCTTGGTGGCCATCTTGTACCCGCCGGCCACTTCCCGGATAGCGATGCCCCGCGCGGCGTTTTCGTAGTCGGCGATCAGTTCCTCCAGGAGCCGCTGGATTCGCTCCCGGGGCTGCTCCAGACCGGCCGCCAGTTGGGCCAGCGGCAGGGGTTCTTCGGTCACGTAGATGACGGCTTCCAGCATCGCTTTGAGGCGCGCGTCGTCGCCGGCCGGGGCGGAGCCGGCCTCCGCGGCGGGAAGCAGCTGCTCGGCCGGTACGACCTCCGCCTCCGCGGGCGGTTCCGCCGTCTCAGTTCCGGCCTCCTGGGACGCTGCGGGCAGCTCCTCGGGTTCGGCGCTCGCCGCCTCCGGCTCTTCCGCGGCCCCGGGCGGCCCGGCCTCTTCGACTACCGCCGTCTCCCGCGGTCCGGCTTCCGTGTCCGGCGTCTCGTCCCGCGATGCCTCTTGCTGTTGCTCGGTGGGTTCCATGCCCTCAGGTGTACTCGTTCTCAATGGCGCTGATCGGGTCGCCTTCGGCGAATACCTCGTTGAATCTCTTGTGGCGTTTCAAAATGATCTCGCCGAAAAGCTCCTTCTGCCCCAGGGTGGCCGCCTGCATCTTCACCAGCTCCAGCACGGCCAGGAACATCGAGATCATCGACCGGAACCCGCGCTGCTGCTCCAGCAGCCGCAGGATGAAAACGGGCTCGTTCTCTCCCGCGTTGCGCAGCAGCGACTTGAGGAACAGGATCATCTCGGCGACGCTCACGTCCTCACCCGATACCTCGTAGACCGGGCGGCTCTTGGCCCGCTCCAGAATGTCGCCAAACGCCTTCACCAGGTCGAACAGGGTGACCGCCAGCCCGGGGTCGTCGCTCTGCTCCAGGAAATTCTGCACCTGCGGATTGGACCAGACGTTCTCTTCGATCATCCGCTTCTGGTGCAGCATCTCCGCCGCGTTCTTGAAGCGCTCGTGCTCCAGGAGCCGTTCCACCAGTTCCTGCCGGGGGTCCTCCTCCGGCGAGAGTTTCTCCAGTTCCGGGTCGCGGGGCAGCAGCATCCGCGACTTGATGTGGATCAGGGTGGCGGCCATGTACACGAATTCGGCGCCCAGATCGATGTCCAGCTGGCGGGCCTTTTCCATGTACTCCAGGTACTGGGCCGTGATGGTCGCGATGGGGATGTCGCGAATGTCAATCTCCTGCTTCCTGATCAGATCAAGCAGGAGATCCAGAGGGCCTTCGTAACGCTCCAGGTGGAAAGTTAAGGGCGGCACCGTATTTCACGATAGCATGCCCTTCACAACGGCAGGCGCCGGCTGCGCGGTCCCGCCAGGCGCCGCTTGAGGCGCTCCTCGCGGCGCCGCAGGGCCGGGGTATCTTCCAGGGCCAGGGCCGAGCGAGTCATCTCCAGAGCCATACGGAGGTTGGACTCCTTGTGCTCGTAGTACTTGGCCAACTCCGCCAGGGCCAGGGCCCGGAACGGGTTGCGGGAAACCGACAGGTCCGTGAAAGCCGCCAGGGCAGCCGGATCCCGGCCCAGCTTCTTCTCCACCCGGCCGATATCCCACAGCGTGCGGAACAGCAGGTGATCCGGCAGTCCCATTTCCACCGCCCGGCGAAACAGGGCCAGGGCCTCTTCCCGCCGCTCCCCCTCGAGCAGCCAGCGCGCCAGTCCGACCAGGTCCGCCCCGTGCCGCACTCCTGCCTCCGAAGGCGCGCGGAAGGCGAACGGCACGATGGCCGTCAGGCAGGCCAGCGAGACGATGTCCATCACGTTGTGGTGGAAGATGGGTACCAGTTGGAACGCCTGGCCGGTCCGCAGGTACTCGAAGTAGTAATACGGGATCATCTCCCCCGGCAGATCGCCCTGCCGCTCCACTCCCAGGATGCGGTTCTCCAGGTCCACCAGCCGGCAGCTCTCCAACCGCAGTTTCCACAAACGCCGGGCGCCGAACAAAAGGTCGAGGTGCTCCAGCCGGTCGAACGGCGCCGTTGCCCGGGCCATGCGGTAGCGGGTCTCCAGCAGCGGCTGGTCGTAGGTCTTGCCGTTGTAGGTGATCAGGACGTCGAACCGCGCCAGGTATTCGTGCAGCGCGGCCAGCAGCGAGGCTTCCTCGCCGTAATCCCGCATGAAGAACTGCCGCACCCGGAAACCCGCTTCGTCGATGCTGCCCACTCCCACCAGAAACGCGTAGGTTCCGGTGCCGCCGGCCAGTCCCGTGGTTTCGGTATCCAGAAAGGCCCAGCGCCGCGGGTGCGCCGGATTCACCGTGCCGCCTGACAGCGCGCCCAGCAGGTCCTCCGGGAGTTCATTCAGGTCGGAGATATCCACGCAGCCGTGCCGCCTGTGGCGCTCGTACAGCTTCTCCGTCTCGAAATGCTCGCCCTGGGTGGTCGTGACCACCTCCCCGCTGAGCAGGTTCTCGACGAAGTAGCGGGCCGGGCGCAGGTCCCTGGGCGAGGCATCGGCAGCCGGAGCCGGAGCGGCGGAATCGTACTTGCGGTTGATCCGCGCGATCTTGCGCCGCAGGAGGGCCAGCTGTTCCTGGATCTCGGTCATTCTTCGCCCGTTGTTCGCCCAGTATACACCACGCACCCGCCGGGTGGCGCGCGCTGCGGGATCAAGCCTGGCTTCGCCGTCCCGCCTTGGAGAACGGGGCACGCGGCGTATATAGTCAATTAATGTGATCAAGAGCGCAGTGGTCCCCGTCGCGGGCCTCGGCACGCGACTGCTGCCCGCCACCAAGTCCCAACCCAAGGAGATGCTGCCGGTGGGCCGCAAGCCCATCGTGCAGTACGTGGTCGAGGAACTGGTCCGCAACGGAATCGAGCAGATCCTGTTCGTCACCGGCCGCAGCAAGACCTCGATTGAAAATCACTTCGACGACGACCCGGAACTGATCCGGGCCCTGGAAGCGGCCGGCAAGAAAGACCTGCTCGAGGAACTGAGCGGCGGCAGCGGCGCGGCGCATTTCTTCTATACCCGGCAGCGGCAGCAGCGGGGCCTGGGCGACGCGATCCTGTGCGCGGAGAACTTCGCCGGCGAGGAGCCGTTCCTGGTGGCGCTGGGCGACTCCATCATCGGGTTGAACGCCAACTCGCGGGCGGTTTCGAGCATGGCCCAGGTTTTCGAGTCCCGGCGGGCCAGTTGCGTGATCGCGGTGGAGGAGGTGCCCCGCGAGGAAACCCGGCACTATGGAATCGTGCAGCCGGACAGCCCCGGCGAGGATGTCTTCCGGGTGGTCAACCTGGTGGAAAAACCACCGCCGGAGAAGGCCCCAAGCAGCCTCGCCATCGCCGGCCGCTATGTCTTCTCTCCCCTGATCTTCGACATGATCCGCCGCGTGAAGCCCGACCGGCGCGGGGAGATCCAGGTCACCGACGCGATTCAACTGCTCTGCGACGAGGGCAAGCGGGTGATGGCCGTCAAGCTGGGGCCCGGCGAGAAGCGCTACGACATCGGCAACTTCCCCAGCTACTTCGAAACCTTCGCGGAGTTCGCCCTGGCCGACCCCCACTACGGGGAGGGTTTCCGGCGGGTGCTCGAGCGGCTCCTGGCCAAAGCCGAATGCCAGGCCGGCTGAAGGATCCCGCGCTCCTGGCGCTGATCTTCGCCGCCGCGCTGGCGGCACGGTTCTGCCACCTGCGCATCCTGTGGGCGGAGGAATCCCTCCCCATGGCCGCCGCCGCCCAGATGGCGCGCGGAGCCGTGCTCTACCGCGACATCTGGTTCGACAAGCCGCCGCTGCTGGCCGCTTTGTACCTGGGCCAGCCGGTCTGGATGGCGCGCGCGGCCGGAGCCCTGTTCGTCCTGCTGGCCTGCCTTCTGATCGGACGCTTCGCCCGGGACTTGTGGAGTGAACGCGAGGGCCGCTGGGCGGCTTTCCTGCTGGCCTTCGTCCTCACCTTCTATACCGCCTCGGCGGTGGTGCCGCTGGCCTCGGACCTGTTGATGCTGGCCCCGCACCTGGCCGCCGTCCACCTCGCCTGGCGCAGGCGGCCGCTGTGGAGCGGCCTGGCGGCGGG
>JADZAF010000102.1 GCA_020852755.1 Bryobacterales bacterium | reverse complement strand
GCATGTAGACAATGCGCTTCTTATATTTCTCGTACATGGCCAGAGGATCGCCGCCGCCCATCCAGATCTGCGCGGTATCGGGGGAGAGGCCGAAGTAGCGGGGATTGGTCTTTTCCATCAGCAGGTCGATCTGCCGGGGATTTTCGATCAGCCCGCCCACGTGGGGATGCACACCGGTCTTGATGTTGTATTGCTCCAGGGCAATGCGGCCGATTTCGTCCATGATCCTGGCCATATTCCCGATGGCCTCCCGCTCGTCCTCGACGGTGGGGGGCGGAGGGCCGATCGTCAGACGGTCGCAACTGAACCGTTTCAGGTAACCCAGGAACCTCGGGATCTCCTTGCGGATGCGATCATGCTCGGAGGCCCGGTCGAACCGGTCCGCCCAGTAGATGCTGGACATGCGCAGCTTGTACCTGGGCGCCAGCTGCTCCAGTTCGGCCATGTTCTCGTCGTTCACCGGCAGGGCCGGGGTGGTGAACGGTTCGAAGCCGTCGAAGCCCCCGGCGGCGATGTCGGGCAGGATGTCGGCCCAGCGGACCTTCCGGTCACGTCCGGCCTTGGCCGTCCAGGTGACCGCACCCAGCCCCCAATAAATGTTCCGGCCTGCGCCCAGTGCCGGGGCGACGGTCGCGGCCGCCAATACCGTGCGCACAAAGGCGCGCCGGTCAATAGATGAATTCTGCATAATTTCTCCGCGGAGTTCTCAGTGTACATCGATTGGCGGGCCGTAAGCCCGGACACCTTCTTCACCCTGATCGGTGCGTCCCGCAACCTTTCTAACCCGTTTGGCATCTATTGGGTGTGGGGGTCCCGGTGGATTAGAATGAAGGTGGCAGTACACATGCTCCGTTTGTCCCTGTTGACGCTGGCCGCAGCCCTGGCCCTTTTCGCTGCCTCGCCGGATTTTTCCCGCGCCCTGAAGCTCTACTCCCGAACCGACTACGAGCGCTCCCTGGAACTGTTGCTGTCCCTGCCGTCCAAGAACGGGGAGGTTTACGGTCTGATCGGGCGCAACTATTACATGCTGGGCAATTACAAGAAGGCCACGGACCACCTGGTCAAAGCCACGGCCGCCGAACCCGGTAGTTCCGAGTTTTGGATGTGGCTGGGACGCGCCTGGGGACGGCGGGCGGAAACCTCCAGCGTGTTCACGGCTCCGGGATTCGCCGGCAAGTCCCGGGAGGCTTTCGAAACGGCCGTCCGGCTGGATCCGGGGAATGCGGAGGCCATGAACGACCTGTTCGAGTACTACCTGCAGGCGCCGGGTTTCCTGGGCGGGGGCCTGGACAAGGCCTCGTCGCTGGCCGCGCGGATTGCCCGGCGGGACAAGGTTGAGGGGTACTGGGCGCAGGCGCGCCTAGCCGAGAAGCGCAAGGAGTACGGCCAGGCCGAGCAGCAGTTGCGCAGCGCCGCCGAACTCGCTCCCCAGCAGATCGGGCGGGTCATCGACCTGGCCAAGTTCCTGGCCAGGCGCGGCCGGATCGAGGAGAGCGAGCAGGCGTTCGAACAGGCGGCCCGCATCAGTCCCAACCACCCCAAGCTTCTGTACGAGCGGGCCGAGCTTTACATCCGCGAGAAGCGCAACATGGCCACTGCGCGGGCCCTGCTCGAGCGGTATCTGAAGTCGGACCTGACTCCCGACGATCCCCCTCGTTCTCAGGCCGAGAGGCTGCTCAAGGAAGCCGCGGGCGGCTAAGCGGCCGATGCACCTCAGCGAAGCCCTGAGATTCAGCATTAACGCTCTCCGGGCCAACTCCGTACGTACCTTCCTGACGGCCCTGGGCATGGTGATCGGCAACGCCTCGGTCATCCTGGTGGTTACCATCTCGCTCACCAGCCGGGACTACATCCTGCAGCAGATCCAGGGTATCGGCTCGAACATGATCTTCGCCTACTATGAGGTGGCGGGGCAGGGCAGCACGCAGGTGGAGGCCGACTTCATCAAGATGGAGGACGTGGAGGCGGTGCGCCGGCAATTGGGAGACCGGATCGTGGCCGCCACCGGCATCATCAGCAACGACGACCAAATGGTGATCGGGGGCCGCGTGGAGGACGTCTCGGTCCGCGGCTCCGATCAGTACTACCGCTCGGTGCGCAACCTGATTGTTCTGTCGGGCCGCTTCCTGGATGAGAGCGACGTCGAACTGCGCCAGAAGGTGGCGCTGCTCACCGAGAAACTCGCCCAGCGCCTGTACGGGAACGTGGACAGCGCGGTCGGCCAGGCGATCAAAGTGCACGGCCTGCAATTTACGGTGATCGGGACTTTCAAGGAAAGCGTGGAGAGCTTCGGGCAGTCGGAACTGGCGGCCGAGACCATTTTGATCCCGGTGACCGTGATCCGCTACTTCACTCCCGTCGAGCGGGTGGATCCCATGTACGTGCAGACGCGTTCGGCCCAAGACGTGGAGACGATCACCGCGGACGTGCGCCGCATCCTGGAGAACCGGCACCGGCCCGGCGCGCGCTACCGGGTGGAGAACCTGAACGCCATTCTGAACGCCGCCCGTAACATCGCGCTGATCCTCCAGGCCGTGCTCATCCTGATCTCGGCCATCGCCCTGATCATTTCCGGCATAGGAATCATGAACATCATGCTGGTGACGGTCACCGAGCGGACGCGCGAGATCGGAGTGCGCATGGCGGTGGGGGCCTCGCGGCGGGCCATCCTGCAGCAATTCCTCATCGAAGCGGTGCTGATCAGCCTGGGGGGCGGGTTGGCCGGAATCCTGGTAGGGATCTCGATCCCGCTGGCCATACGCGCCCTGGCGGAGAACGTCCCGATTCCGATTTCGAGCGTTGCGATCGTCGTGGCCTTCACCGTTTCCTGCCTGGTGGGGCTGTTCTTCGGCATACTGCCGGCCAACCGCGCGGCCCGTCTGAACCCTACCGAAGCCCTCCGCTACGAATAGTCTCGGTTGCGCTGACAGGGTACGTGGCCGCCCCCCGAACGCCCGCAAAAAGGAGCCGTGAAAAGCAACGGCAGGATTGGGGCCGCGAGGCCAAGCCGCGAAATGGCCGGCGCGGTTTTCCGGGTGCAGGAAGCTGGCTAGTTCACTGACCGCGTGAAGACTTGCGATTGTAACCGAACCTGCGTCGAGCGGTTCGGCGATCGAATCTCGAGTTGATCTTGACCTTCGTCACGGTTCATTCGGCGGTTCCATGCCCGGGTTTCGCGGCGGCCACGCCGCGTCCGCGCGCCTGATAATCCAGAAAGTCGGGATAGGATGGACTTTCCGACCTGCCCGCACGGTCGGCCTTGGGGTAGAGAAAGAATATTTCGGAGCTTCCCTGGACCGGTCTCCGTCTCCCTCCAGTCGGCGGACATCAGGCCGCGGTTTTCGAGGCGGTGCAAGGCCGGGTAGAGTCAGCCTTGCGGCACCTGGACGACGGTCGCGCGAGACCTGCTGGAGGCGCTGCGCAATGGCGTACCCGTGAACCGGCCCAAGGGCTACGATCTTGAGAATCAGCAGGTCTAGGGTGCCCTGCGGGAGGTCGGATTTGAGCGGCACAGTTTACACCTCGATCTTCTACGGCTTATTACTGGATGTGTAGAAGCACAAGGGATTTGAGCAGAGATGGCAAACTCGACCAGAAGCCCTTCCCGCGATACTCCACGTAGTCGTAACGAGATTCCCGGAGGATCACCAGCGCATGGCGGGCATGGTGGCCCTGCAGTTCCGACACTTCCACTCGGCCGAGGAGGGTAATTTGCCACGGAACAGGCGAATCCTCGCCCTTCAGCCCAAGCTACCAGCTTGATTTGGTGCAGCGGGGGGAAACGGCGACGGATTTCAAGCCGATGCCGGACGTGGGCCCGGGCGCGATGGAGATCCGGGTCCACGGCGAAAACGAGTTTCGTGTGTTCTATGTTACCCAGTTCGAGGAGGCCGTCTATGTACTGCACTGCTTCGTCAAGAAAACCCGCACAACACGGAAAGCCGACATCGAACTGGGCAAGCTGCGCTACGCCGCGGTGCTCGAGTTGAGGCGATCGAAAGTCTAGGGAGTGAAAAGGTGAAATCGACGGCAATCACCAAGAGTAGTGGCGATGTCTTCAGAAATCTTGGCTTCTCGGCGGCCGAGGCCCGGAACCTCCGGATACGGTCCGAACTGTTGACGGCGCTGCGAAAGTTCATTGAGAAGGAAGGCCTGACCCAGGCAGATGCAGCAAAACGATTCAAGGTTTCCCAACCCCGCATCTCGGATCTCATGCGCGGGAAGATCAGCCGGTTCTCTCTGGATACTCTGGTGAACATGCTGACGGACGCGGGGATGGACGTCGCTGTGAAGATCAGGCACCCGACCCGGCGAGTGGCGTAGAGGGTCAGCGCCGCCGAGTTTGCCAATTTCGTGCCATCCCCGTGTTTCGAACAGGTGCATGCCGCGGCAAGCCGGAGCAACTGGAAAGTCCGGCCAAGCCACTGCTATCACGGTGGCAGACGGACTGCACAAAGACCGGCAAACGCCGGCAAACGCGCGAAACAGCCCGTCCCAGGTGACGCCCGGCTTGGCGGCTCGAGGCGTGGGCCGGCCCACGCGGTCCAGACGCCAGGCTGCCGGGTCCGGGGCCATGCAGCCCGTCACCGAAACTCTGCTATGTTGGAGTTTCCCGTATGACTCCCAAGCCTTTAGTCGCCGTTGTGATGGGCAGCAAGTCGGATTGGACGGTGATGCGCCACACCGATGAAGTGCTGGGCGATTTCGGCGTGCCCCACGTGTGCCGCGTCATGTCCGCCCATCGCACTCCCGAGGCGGCCGCCGAGTTCGCCTCCGGAGCCGAAGCCGCGGGGCTGGAGGTAATCATCGCGGCGGCCGGAGGGGCCGCCCACCTGGCCGGCGTCCTGGCCGCCTACACCCTGGTTCCGGTTCTGGGGGTGCCGATGGAAAGCGCCGCTTTGAAGGGCCTCGATTCCCTGCTTTCGATCGTCCAGATGCCGGCCGGAATCCCGGTGGGCACGCTGGCCATCGGGGAAGCCGGGGCGCGCAACGCCGCCTTGCTGGCAGTGGCCATCCTGGCCCTGAAGCAGCCGGACCTGCGTGACAAGCTGCGGGCTTTCCGCGAGCGGCAGAAGCGCAAGATCCTGTCCCAGACCCTGCCTTGAAACTATGTTCGAAACGGAGCGGATTCTCGGCCGGACCGGCCTGCGCGCGGGCCGGCTCGGCATCTCAGCCAGCTACGGGGTCCCCACCGAAGCGGTCGAGCACGCCGTCGCCGGCGGCGTGAACTACCTCTACTGGGGCAGCCGCCGCACGGAGGCTTTCGCCCGCGCGCTGCGCAACCTGGCCCCCCAGCGCGACCGCCTGATCCTGGTGATCCAATCCTACTCACCCTTCGGCTCGCTGATCGGGCCCAGCCTGGAGCGGGCCCTGCGCGCCCTGCGGTTCGACCACGCCGACATCCTGCTTCTGGGCATGTGGAACCGCCCGGTACCCGAGCGGGTCGTGGACGCCTGCCGGAGACTGCGGGCGCGCGGCCTGGTGCGATTCCTGGCTCTCTCCACCCATCAACGGCCGCTGGTCCCGCGCATGATCGCCTCGGACTTCGATCTGTTCCACCTCCGCTATAACGCGGTCCACCGCGGTGCGGAGCGGGATGTATTCCCACACCTTCCCCGGGGAAACCGGCCGGGCATTGTGTCGTTCACAGCCACAAGCTGGCGGCAGCTTCTGCACCACCGGCGGATGCCGCCCGACGAGCGGGTCCCCACCGCCACGGATGCCTATCGCTTTGTCCTCTCCGAGCCGGCCGTGGATGTGTGCCTGACCGGCCCGGGGAGCATGGCTCACGTCGAACAGGCCCTGGAGGCGCTGCGCCGGGGCCCCATGGCGCCCGAGGAACTCGACTGGATGCGCAGGGTCGGCGCAGCCATTTACGGCCGCTAGACCGGGATGTCGCTGTCTCTGAATTCCAGCGGCATGGCCGGCTCGGCTTTCGGAGCCGCCCGCTTGCGGGGCTTCTTGGCAGCCGCCGTCTTCGTCCTGGCCGTCTTGGTTTGAGCCGTCTTGGCCGGCGTAGCCGCCTTCTTGCGCGCCGTCTTGCGGGGCTTCGCTGCCCGTGCTTCGGGCTGTCCCGCAACCACCGGCTGCGGTTCCTCCGTCTCTTCGGCCGGCACGGTCCGCGCCGGTTCCGGCACCGCAGGCGGATGGAACTCGGCGCCCAGGTAGACGGTCAGGCCCTTCTGCTCATCGGGAATCATGCGCACCAGCAGCTTGTCCTGGGCGTAGTTCAGCAGCTCGCTGAACTCCTGGAAGCCGTAGGACCTCCAGTCGAACCCAGGACTCTCCGCCTGCACCCATTCCGCCAGCTGCTCGGGCGAGCAGCCCTCGTCCACGTCCAGGCGATGCGTTTCCAGAACGTCGCGCAGCAGCGGCAGCGCCGCTTCGGGCTTGACCGAAGGCTTCTCCGGTTCGGGCGGCGTGGCCTTGCGCTCGATCATGTAGCGGCCCTCGCTGCCGACCACCTTCACATAGCCGGCCCGCTCCAGTTTCTCGACGTAGTCGGTGAACGATCCGGCTCCGTAGGCCTTCTCGTTGAAGGTCGAGTCCAACTGCAGCATGGTCGATTTCAGCAAGCCGAGCTGGGGCTGCACCTCGCGCCGCTCCAGCACCTGCAGAGCGCGCTCCACCAGGGGCACGGACTGGCTGAGGTCCAGCGGCGCCGGCCGGCGCTGCGGGTGCCTCTGCTGCTGGCCATGCTGCTGCGGTTGCTGCGGTTGCTGCTCCTTTTGTGGTTGCTGGGGTGGGCCGCCGCCCTGGTGCCGGACTGGCTTCTGCGGTTCCACCAGCAGCGATTCGTAGCTCACGAACTCGTGGCAGTTCTTCTGCAGAATGGTGCTGGTGAAAGCCTTGCCGCCCACCACGTAGACCCGCTTGTCGTAGGTCTTCAGCTTGTTCACCAGGGCGATGAAGTCGCTGTCTCCGCTGACGATGGCAAAGGCGTTGATGTGGTCGTGGGTGAAGGCCATCTCCAGGGCGTCCAGCGCCAGGTTGATGTCCGCCCCGTTCTTGTCGCCGCGCGGCGACGGGTCCCGCTGGACCATCTGCACGGCGTGCTCGGACAACTGGCGGGTCGAGGTTTCCTGGCGCCCCCAGTTGGCGTAGGCGATTTTGGTAACGATTTCTCCGCGCTCTTTCAGCGCGTCCAGAACCGCGGCCACGTCAAATTCCCGTTGCAGGGTGGACTTGACGCCGATTTCGATGTTGTCGAAATCGATGAACACCGCGATTTTCAGTCTCTCTTCCATTCGAATTTTCCTTAGTTTCGATTAGCGGGCGGATTTGGCGGCGGCTGCCGCGGAGCGGACAAAGCTCACGATCTCCTCGAGCGAGGCGCCCGGCTGGAACACGGCGGCCACACCCTGCCGCTTCAATTCCTCCGCGTCCTCGCCGGGGATGATGCCTCCGACCACTACTTTCACGTCCGTCATGTCCTTCTGCCGCAGCAGTTCCATCACCCGCGGCACGATGGCGTTATGAGCGCCGGAGAGGATCGAGAGCCCGATCACCTGCACGTCCTCCTGCAGGGCCGCGTTCACGATCATCTCCGGAGTCTGCCGCAGGCCGGTGTAGATCACTTCCATGCCCGCGTCGCGCAACGCTCGCGCGATCACTTTGGCGCCCCGGTCGTGGCCGTCCAGGCCCGGCTTGGCCACCAATACTCGAATCCGGTTCTCCATTATATGAGGGTCTGCTCCTGGTAGGTTCCGAAGACCTCCCGGAGGGCGTTCATCATCTCTCCCAATGTGGCATAAGCACGCACGCAGTTCAGGATGGCCGGCATGGTGTTCCCGCCAGCCGAGGCCGCGTGCCGCAGGGCATCCAGCGCGGCTTCGACCCGGGCCTTGTCGCGCCGGGCCCGCAAGGCGGCCAGCTTTTCCACCTGCCGCTCACCCGCTCCCGCATCGATCCGGAGAGTCTCGATGGGCTGATCGTCGCATTGAAATGCGTTGACCCCCACCACGATCTTCTCTCCCGCCTCGACCGCCTGCTGGTACCGGTAGCTGGCCTCGGCGATCTCGCTCTGCGGGAAGCCCCGCTCGATGGCGGCGACCATTCCGCCCATCCCATCGATGCGGCGTATATAGTCTCGCGCCCCGCTCTCCATGTCAAGCGTCAACCGCTCCAGGAAGTAGCTTCCCCCCAGCGGATCGGCCGTGGCCGCCACCCCGGTCTCGTAGGCTAGCACCTGCTGGGTGCGCAAGGCCAGCGTCACCGCGTGCTCGGTGGGCAGGGCATAGGCCTCGTCCAGCGAGTTGGTGTGCAGCGATTGGGCGCCGCCCAGCACCGCAGCCATCGCCTGCAGCGCCGTGCGCACCACGTTGTTATACGGCTGCTGCCAGGTGAGGGAACAGCCGGCCGTCTGGGCATGGAAGCGCAGTTTCAGGCTGCGCTCGTCGCGCGCGCCGTAGCGCTCCCGCATCAGCCCGGCCCACAACTTGCGGGCCGCCCTGTACTTCGCGATCTCTTCGAAGAAATCGTTGTGCGCGTTGAAAAAAAAGCTCAGCCGGGGCGCGAACTCGTCCACGGCCAGCCCCCGGGCCAGTGCCCAATCCACGTATTCGATCCCGTCGCGCAGGGTGAAAGCCAGCTCCTGGAGAGCGGTGGAGCCCGCCTCGCGGATGTGATATCCGCTGATCGAAACGGGATTGTACCGGGGCGTGTGGCGGGTGGCGAACTCGATGGTATCGGTCACCAGCCGCATCGACGGCCGCGGCGGGAAAATGTACTCCTTCTGGGCGATGTATTCCTTCAGGATGTCGTTCTGAATCGTCCCGGACAGCACCCGCCAGTCCACTCCCTGCCGTTCCGCCACCACCAGGTACATCGCCCAGAGGATGGCGGCCGGCGAGTTGATGGTCATGGAAAGCGTGATTTGATCCAGCGGGATGCCCCGCAGCAGCGTTTCCATGTCTTCGAGGGACGACACCGCTACACCGCACCGTCCCACTTCGCCCTCGGCCAGCGGGTCGTCGGCGTCGCAGCCCATCAGGGTGGGCAGGTCAAAGGCCACCGAGAGCCCGTTCTGGCCCTGTTCCAGCAGGTAATGGTAGCGGCGGTTGGTCTCCTCCGGCGTCGCGAAACCCGCGAACTGCCGCATGGTCCACAGCTTGCCCCGGTACATCGTGGAGTGGATGCCGCGCGTGTAGGGAAACCGGCCGGGTTCGCCGAGATCGCGGGCCGGCTCGAAGCCGGCCAGGTGCTCCGGGGTATAGCACGTCTCGACGGGCACGCCGCTCAGGGTCGTGAAACGGCCGCCCCCCGCCCGCCTGTTGATCATCTAAGACCATTTTACCTTGTCTTTGTTCGGTTTCGCCGGTTCCCGAAGGGCCTGGCCGGGCGCGATATACTCGTCCTGGAGACGATGCTGAAACCCACCATCTTTCGTGAGTACGACATCCGCGGCGTGGCCGACGAAGAGCTTCCGGATTCAGGAGTGGAGGATCTGGGACGGGCCATCGGCACCTACGTGCAGCGCCGGGCGGGTCCGAAGATCAGCCTGGGGCGGGACTGCCGGTTGAGCTCAAACCGTTTGCGGGATGCCCTGGCGCGCGGGCTGGTATCCAGCGGCTGCCGGGTATCCGATATCGGCGTGGCGCCGACGCCGCTGCTCTATTACTCGGTCTTCCGCCTGCAATCCGACGGCGCGGTGATGATCACGGGAAGCCACAATCCCTCCGAATACAACGGCTTCAAGGTGATGGCCGGCGGCTCCACCATTCACGGGCCGGAGATCCAGGAACTGCGCGAGTTGATCGAACGGCGCGACTTTCTGTGCGGTCCGGGCTCGGAAACCGCGGCGGACGTGGTGACGCCCTACGTGGACGAGGTGGCCGGGCAGTTTCATTTCCGGCGGCGCATCGGGGTGGTGATGGATGCCGGGAACGGCACCGCGGGGCCGGTGATGCACCGCATCCTCGAGCGGCTGAATTGCAGCGCCACGGAACTGTTCTTCGAAATGGACGGCCGTTTCCCCAACCACCATCCCGACCCGACCGTGCCGGAATTCCTGAACCAGTTGGTGGCGGCGGTGCGGGAACAGAAGGCCGATCTGGGGATCGCCTTCGACGGCGATGCCGACCGGCTGGGCGCCGTGGATGAGACCGGCCGGATTCTTTACGGCGACCAGTTGATGCTGATCTACGCGCGCGAGATTCTCTCGCGCAAACCGGGCGCCACTTTCATCGGCGAGGTGAAGTGCTCGCAGACCATGTACGACGGCATTCGCGCCATGGGCGGCAATCCGATCATGTGGAAGACCGGGCATTCGCTGATCAAGGCCAAGATGAAGGAGGTCCGGGCCGAGCTGGCCGGCGAGATGAGCGGCCACTTGTTCTTCGCCGATCGCTACTACGGCTACGACGACGCGCTCTATGCCGCCTGCCGCCTGATGGAGATCGTGGCCGCGTCCGGCCAGCCGGTGTCCGCCCAACTGGCCGGCGTGCCCCGGCTGGCGGCCACGCCCGAAATCCGCGTGGATTGCCCCGACGAGGTGAAATTCGACGTCGTGGCGCGGGTCAAGGAGCGGTTCGACAAGGAATACCCGATCGTGGACGTGGACGGGGTGAGAGTGCTTTTCCCTAAAGGCTGGGGCCTGGTGCGGGCCTCCAACACGCAGCCCGTTCTGGTGCTGCGGGTGGAGGCGGAGACGCCCGAACTGCTGAGCCAGTACCGGGAGCGGATCGAAGAGGCGGTGGCCGCGGCCGCTTCTTCCCGCCGCTAAGCGCTATGCAGTACACTCTCCTGATATGAAACGCAGAGACTTCCTGGCGCAGGGCGGTTCTCTCGGCCTGCCGCTCTACGCGCAGACCATGGCGCAGACCACCGCACCCCGCTATACCGGAAAACCGGCGCTCAAGATCACCGATATCCAGCCGTTCCTGGTGGGAGTCGGAGGGCGCAACCTTTGCTTCGTCAAGGTGCTCACCGATGGCGGCATCACCGGCTGGGGTGAGGCATACTCGGTGGGGCCGGACGAAGCCACCGTGGCCACCATCCGCGACTTCAAGAGCTGGCTGACAGGCAAAGACCCCCGCAACGTCGAGTATCTGTGGGCCACCATGTACAACTTCACGCGCTTTCCGGGCGGCGCGGTGATCAACGCGGCGTTGAGCGGCATCGAGCACGCCTTGTGGGACATCTCCGGCAAGGCAGCTGGACTCCCGGTTCACATGCTGCTGGGCGGGAAGTGCCGCGAGAAGATCCGGGTGTATCAGAGCGCCGGCGGCAGAACGCCCGCCGAGTTGGCCGAGAGCGCCAAGCGGCTGGTGGCCAAGTACGGGTACACCGCGCTGAAGATGTCGCCCAATCCGCCCGGCTTTCATACTCTTCCCGCGAACGCGGTGACACGCGCGGCCGGGCAGCGCGCCGAGGCCGCCCGGAACGCGGTGGGCGAGGGCGTGGACCTGGCGTTCGATGCCCACGCGACTATCTTCGAGCCGATTCGCGCTTTCCAGATGGCCGAGGCTCTCAAGCCCGCGCGCCCGTTGTTCCTGGAGGAGCCGCTCCGCATGGAAAACGTGGATGCGCTGGCGGCGTTGAAGCACAAGCTGGAGATTCCTCTGGCCACCGGCGAGTGCCTCTATACCAAGTACGAGTTCCGCGAGATTCTGGAGCGGCAGGCGGCCGACATCGTGCAGCCGGATATCTGTATCGCCGGCGGGGTGATGGAACAGAAGAAGATCGCGGCCATGGCGGAGGCCCATTACGTGGTAGTGGCGCCCCACAATCCCATGGGACCGCTGGCCACCATGGTCAACGTGCACTTCGCCGCCTCCACGCCGAATTTCCTGATCCTGGAGTACCACCCGGACGACACGGCGCCGCGCAAGGACCTGATCAAGGATCCGATTCTGGTCAAGGACGGCTATCTGCCCATTCCGGACAAGCCGGGCTGGGGCTACGAGATCAACGAGGAGGCGTTCAAGCACTACCCGCCCAAGCCGTGGCGCCGCGGCTTTGCCTTCCGGGCGGACGGCTCGCCCAGCTACATATAGCCCCAGCTGCATATAGCCAAGATCTTGAAATCTTCCCGGCGGGAGTTTTCCGCTTTCAGCGGGCAGCGTTCCGCTTTGAATGAGCGCGGCCGGCATGCGTTGCACTTGGACGGTGCGCCGGGTCGACTCCGCACGGTCCCTCGCCTGGATCAGCTTCAGGTCTCAGCCAAGGGGACAACCGCAACTGGCGCCGGTCTCCCGATTGCGCGCCGTCCGGTAGGGAAGACGGGCGTCTCCTCCTGTGCGGCGATCGCCGCGAAACACCGTACAACGGCCGGAGTGAGTTTCGGTGACAGGCGCTACACAACTCCCGAATCGCGGAGTTCGGGGGTTGTGTAGCCCGAGACCGGGTCAGTTGCGGGCCAGGATGCGGCGGATGTTCTCTTCCACATCCTTGTTCGGGTTGTTCTTCAGGGCCAGTTCGAAGTGCTTCCGCGCCTCGGTGCGATCGCCCTTCTGGTCCAGGGCCATGGCCAGGTGGTAGCGGAAGTTCGGATTGGCCGGCTGCTTGCTGACCAACTGCTGGAACAAGCCCAAGGCGTCTTCGGTCAGTTGCTTCTTCAGGTAGATCCAGCCCAGGGTGTCGGCCACCTCGTCGATGTCGGGCCGCGCCTGGCGGGCCCGCTGCGCGTAGGTCAGCGCCTGGTCCAGGTTGCCCCCCGATTCCGCCAGGAGGTAGGCGTAGTTGTTGAGTATCACTACGTTGTTCGGGTCCGCTTTGAGCGCCGCGTCATAGACGCTGCGCGCGTCCTGCTTGCGGCCGGCGGCGTCGTAGATCAAGGCCAGCGACGCCAGCACCCGGAAACCAGAGGGATTCATCTCGCGGGCCTTCTCCCCCATGGCGACGGCGGCGGCCCAGTTGCCCTTCGCGCGCTCCGTTTCCGCGACTTTGGAGTACATGTCGGCGGCGGCGGGCTTGTTGTCCCCGGCCTTTTCCGCGGCGGTCTTGAAGGCCGCGGCGGCCTGGTCCAGCATCTTCCCCCGGGTGTACACGGTGCCCAGAGCGCCGTGCAGTTCGAAGCGGTCGGGTGTCTTCTGGATTTCGGCTTTCAGCGTCTCCACGGCCCGGTCGATCTGGTTCTGCAGCATCTGCGTTTCCACCAGCGCCAGCAAGCCGCGCAGGTTGACCGGATTGGCGTCGTACGATTTGCGGAACGCCACTTCCGCCTCTTTGAAATCCCTGGCCTGGAGGCTGACCGCGCCGCTCTGGAACAGGGCGTCGGCCGAGTTGGGATTCGTGGCCAAAAGCTCCTTGAGGACCGGACGGGCCAGCTCCGGCCGCTTGAGTCCGATGTTGGCGGCGGAGAGAACCAGACGGGCCGGAACACTGCGGGGATCGCGCTTCAGAATCTGCTGGGCGAGGGTTTCCGCCGCTTCGAACTCCCGTCTCAAGATGTGGATCTGGGCCAGCCCGATCTGCGGGCCAAGGAAATCGGGACGGAGCCGGGCTGCTTCGCTGAACTGCTGCCGCGCCCGCTCCAGGTCTCCCTTGAGCAAATAGGCCCGGCCCAGGTTGTGCTTGGCGAAGGCGTTGGTCTGCGACTGGTTTACAACCTCCTGCAGTTCCCGGATGGAACTGTCCACGTCCTCCCCGCCGAGCGCCATCGAGGCCTTCAGCCCGCGGGCGTCGGGGTCCTTCGGGTTCTCCTTCAGGATCTCGTCCGCTACCCGGCCGGCGGCCTCCACCTTCCGCTGCAGCATGTAGATGTGAATGATCTGCTTCTGGAAGTGGACCTTCTGCTGCGGCGCTGCCTTGATTCCCTCTTCGAACTGCCGGATGGCGTTCTCCGGTTGGCCGATCCTGAGGTAGAAACTGCCCACCCGGTCGTACGCCGCCGGGTAGTCCTTGACGTAGGACTTGATGCGGTCCAGCGGCTTCACCATGTCGGCGGTACGCTGTTGCATCCAGTACACCTCGGCCTGTGCCAGAAGCAGTTCGTAGGCGGAACGGTTCGTCACCGGAGCCCCGGGACGGAAATAGTGGTTCACGCCCTGGCTCAGGACCTGCTCGGCCTCGTTGAACTTCTTCTGGGCCGAATACATGGCGCTGAGCTGCACGTAGGCCGGGATGGCTTCCTTATCGTGCTGGAGCAGGTCGCGCAGCAGTTGTTCGGCTTCCGGGATCTTCTGCTGGATGGTGAGGGCCTGGGCCAGGCTGACAACCAGTTCCGTCTGGTACGGCCGGGCGGCATTGGCTTTCCGCAGGGCGTCCACTACCCGGGCATGAATCTGCTCGGCGTCCGGGGGAACCTTCTTGTTGCGGTTGGCGAACAAAAGCAGGCCGGCCGCCTCGTACTCGGCCTGAAGCCAGTGCCCCTCGAAAGAGTTCGGGTTGGCCTTGAGCATCTCCTCGGAGGTCGTCTTGAGATACTGGAGGGTCTCGTCGGTCGGCACGTAGAGCCGGAGCAGGCGTCCCAACTTGAGTTGGGCTTCCAGCCTGATGGGGCCGCTCAAGCCGCTGCCCCCTTCCGTGGCCCGGCGGAACGACTGGATGGCGCCGGCCGGGTCGCCCGTCTTTTCCGCTGTCAGGCCCATGCGGTAATGGGCCTCGCCGTAGCGGGGCAGCTTCTGAATGGCATTCCGGTACATCAACGAGGCTTCCTTGTACTTGCCGTTGTTGAAGTAGCGGTTCCCGCTCTCCACGTACCGGCGCGCGACAACTTGAGGATCCCGGCTGCAAGACAGAGAGATAACGGCCAGCACACACAATAGAACACGAGTTTTCATATCACTCCTCATGACGACCCTGACTCGAGAGCCGGATGCTGATGGCCGTATCGGGGCGCATCGCATCGTAACATGCTGCGCGGGGTGCCGAACACCCGAACTCCAATTCAACACAAATCGGGCGGGGCCTGCAATGGCCGGACGGCCGAATAAAGCGGATGAAACACGGGAATCGCCGTCGCCGAACCGCGACCGGAGGGAGAGCCGCACCCCGGCGGTCCACCTCCGGGGTCTCGCGAACCACGCGATATGCACCGTTCTCCCGTCAGCGGAGTGCGGACACCAGTGTCCCGGTGCGCAGCAGCAGTTCGAGCTTAGCCCGGTCGGCCGCCGCCTGAGCCTCGTAGAAGGCGATCCATTTCTCGTTCTCGGAGAAACGGGCTTCCTCCACCTGCTGCAATGACGCCCGGCCTTCTTCCATGCGGGCCAGCAGCAGGGATACCTGTTCGCGGGCCAGATCCAGGTCAAGCCTGGCGACCTGGCGCGCCATTTCGGACTGGTGAACCATCTGGTAACTGCGTCGGGTATCCAGCTCGATGCGGTTGCGTGCCGCCTGCAATTCCGCCCGGAGCCGCGCCAGGCCCGCCTCGGCCTGCGCCACGCGCGCGCCTATGCCCGGTCCGGGAAGTACCGGCACCTGGATGGAAACGCCGATCTGTCCGTTATTTCGCTGGAATTTCCGGAAAAAGTCCTCGTAATTGTTGAACTTGGAGAACATGCCGTACTGCGCGACCAGGTCCAGGCGGGGCAGCCGCGCGGCGCGGTGCTGGCGGATCTCCAGCGTCTTGACCTGCATGGCCGATTCCAGCCGGCGGGACTCCTTGCTCGAGGATAGGGCGGCATCGACCGCCGCTTCCTCGGATTCGGGCAGGGGAAAGGCGTGGTTCTGCTCGGCAGCCCGCACCCGGTCCTCCGCACTGAATCCCAGAACCGTGGCCAGGGACCGTTCGGCGAACTCCTGATCCGCTTCCAGCGCCGCGGCCCTCTGGCGGGCGCGAGCCAGATTCAACTCGGCGCGCCGTTCCTCGATCGGCAGTTCATGGCCTTCCGACACCCGGATGCGCACGGAATTCAAGACCTTCTCGAGGTTTTCCACCTGGGTCCGGGCCACCCGGCTGGCGCGTGCGCACCGTTCCGCGGTCAGGAAGAGGTCCGCTACGCGAAAGGCCGCGTCGTCCCGCGCTTCCCCGGTTCGCACGCCTGCCGCCCGGGCATTCTCGCGGGCTTGGGCGACGGCGAGCGTTTGCGCGCGGTTGAAAACGAACTGCCGGGCGCTGACCTGGAAGATGGAGGGTCCGGAGCCTTCGATGCTCATGGGGTAGCCGTTGGTGTAGGCCAGCCCGCTGCCCGCCACCACCTGGGGCCAGAAGGGGTCGCGCGCCTCGCGCACGGCCTGGGCCGCTTTCTGCTCGTCCAGACGGGCCAGCGTCAGGTCCGGGTTCTGTTGGAGTGCAAGTTCCGCAGCCTGGGTCAGGGTCATGGTGCGGGTTTCTCCCAGCACCAATCCGGAAAGGGCTACCGGCAGCAGCAGTACCGGAAATATCCGCATACCCGAATTGTAACGGGGGCGGGCGGCGGGAGGCTCAGGCGCGGAACTCCTGCCCGATGCGTTCAATCACAATCCGGTCCTGGCTCCGGCCGGCCGCCTCCTGCAGGCGCTCGATCGGCTCCAGAAACGGCTCCCGGCTCAACTGAAACGTCTGGTGATGTACCGGGATGAACCTCTCGGCGCCCGCCTGGTTGCCCATCTCCCAGGCCTGCTCGGGGGTGCAGTGGTAGCGAATCCACGGATTGTAGGCGCCGATAGGCATGATCGCCAGATCGAACGGCCGGGACGACCGCAGAGGGCGAAAGCTGGTCGTCGCGGTGTCTCCCGCGAACAGCACGCGATACCTGCCCGTCTCGATCACGTAGCCGTTGTAGCCCCGGTATGTGTCGGTGCGCATTCGCGCGCCCCAGTGGTTCACCTCGAAGGCGCGTATGAAGAAGGGGCCGGTCCGGGTATGCTCGCCCCAGCCCAGTTCCCGCACCCCGCCATAGCGTTCCGGACGCAGCAGGTCGCTGGTGTTGCGCGCGGTGACCACGGCGGTGGCCTTATTCTCGAGCCCGCGCAGGGAGGGAACGTCGAAGTGGTCCATGTGCGCGTGGGAGAGCAGGATGAGGTCGATGGGAGGAAGGCTCCTGATTTTGACCGCCGGAGCCACCAGCCGCTTCAGTCCCAGGGTGAGGGGGCCGAAGCTCAAGCCAACCCGGTCGAAAAGCACGGGATCGGTAAGGATGGTGGCGCCATCCACCTTCAGCAGGAGGGTGGAGTGGCCCAGCCAGGCTGCGTACAACCCCCGGTCGGGCCACTGCCGTATGGATGGGCGGTGCGGCGGCGGCTCGATGGGACGGTTGATCTCCCTCACGTACTGGCGCCAGAAATTCGGGGCGGTGCGGTACAGGGCCGTTCCGACGCCTGCCAGTCCGGCCGCGCCCGCGCCGGCGCCCAGCCAGGCTCGACGGGTCATTACCTGTTTGGATGCGCCGCCCGGCGGGCGAGTTGCAGGCGCGCCGGCGGCGCCAGGCGGCGCAGATACTCTTCGCGAGTGGCGAAACTGTCCCGGCCAATGGCGCGGTCAATGGCCAGCACGCCATCCAGGTGGTCCAGTTCGTGCTGCAACAACTCCGACAGCGGTCCCTCGGCTTCCAGCCGGCGGGGTGTTCCCTCGTGGTCCAGGTAGCGCACCACGACCGACCAGGCGCGCTCCACGTACACCATCAGGGTGGGAAAGGAGAAGCAGTCGTCCCACAAGCGGAAGGCCCGGTCGCTGGCCGTTTCCAGCTCCGGATTCAGCAGACAGTAAGCGGTGCCCTCAAATTCAATGTATATTATTCGTTTCGGCTCACCGATCTGAACGGCGCTGATTCCACGTCCGAAGCCGTGTTCACGCCTGAACCGGGCGAGAGTGGCGCGCAGGTCGCGCAGCACGGGGCGCGCCTCGTCGGGGGAAGCGACCGGGGTGGAGACGCGTCTCAGGACCGGGTCGCCCAATTGACGGATTCTGCGGGCGGGCATCGGTTCCATATTAGCGGAAACCATATGAAAATATTGAGCAAAGCACCCTGCCGCGTAGATATCGCCGGGGGCACGATCGACATTTGGCCGCTCTACCTGTTCCACTCCGGTTCGGTGACGGTGAACTTCGCGGTTGATCGCCATGCGAGTTGCTCGCTGGAGGCACGGCCCGATTCGCGCATCGTCCTGCGGTCCCGGGACCTGGCCGCCGAGGAGAGCTTCGCATCGCTGGAGGAACTGAAGGCGGCGCCCAGGTACAAGCTGCCGCTGCTGGCCTGCCTGGTGCGGTTCTTTGAGCCCCGGACCGGCATCGACCTGTTCACCGATTCCGAGGCTCCGGCCGGCGCCGGCATCGCCGGATCCTCCACCTTGATCATCGCCGTTTCCTCGGCGCTGAACCGGCTGACCGGGGCCGGCTACAAACTGGAGAAACTGCGGGAGATCGCCCAAAACGTCGAGGCCCAGATCATTCGCGTTCCGACCGGCTGCCAGGACTACTATCCGGCCATGTACGGCGGGGCCAGCGCGATCGAACTGCGGGAGGACGGGATCCGGCGCAAGGCTCTGGCCGTGGACCTGGACGATTTCAACCAGCGGATTGTGGTGGCCTACACCGGAGTGCCGCGCAATTCCGGCATCAATAACTGGGAGGTGATGAAGGCTCATATCGATGGTGACAGGAGGGTCCACCGCAACTTCGGCCAGATCGCGGCCATCGCCTCGGCCATGCGCGGAGCTTTGGAGAAGGCCGACTGGACCGAGGCCGGCCGCCTGCTGCGCGAGGAGTGGGCCCACCGGCGGCGGAACGTTCCCGGCATCTCGACTCCCCTGATTGACCGCCTGGTGCAGGTGACGAGGAAGGCGGGGTCCAGCGGCGCCAAGGTGTGCGGAGCGGGCGGCGGAGGCTGCGTCTTCTTCCTGGTCGAGCGCGGCGCCAAAGAGAGGGTCTCCCAGGCGATCGAGCGCGAAGGGGCCACCGTGCTGCCGGTGAGCGTGGCGCCCCGGGGAGTGCAGGTCAAGAGTGCCGGCTGAGACAGGCCAGCCCGGAACCTCGCCTCTGCTTCTGGCGCTGAAGATCGGCGTCTACGTCTTTTTCTATATCCTGGCGGCCATCCTGCTCACCCCGGTCTTCGCCTGGGTGGGAGGGTTCTTCGCCGGCATCACCCTGAGCGGATTCCTGGGCGCCGCCCTCTCCAACGGCCTGGCGATGCGCATCTGGGAGCGCCTGCACCTGGCCGACGTCGGCTTCCACTGGAACCGGGCGGCCGGCTGGAACCTGCTGGTAGGGCTGGCGGGCGGCATCGGGTCGGCCTGCCTGGTGCTGGCGCCTCCGCTGCTGGTCGGGGCGGCCCGGGTACGCCCGGTACCGGATGCCTCCGCGGATTGGAGCACGTTCCTGTTCGTGACCGTACTACTGCTGTTCGGCTCCATGGGCGAGGAGATGCTCTTCCGCGGCTATGGTTTCCAGGTGCTGATGCGTGTGCTGGGGGAATGGGCGACCATCGTGCCGGTGGCGGTGCTGTTCGCGGCCCTGCATTCCGGCAATCCCCACTCCACTCCCCTGGCGCTGTTCAACACCGCGGGATTCGGTGTGCTGTTCGGCTTCGCGCTGCTCCGCAGTGGTGATCTTTGGCTCCCTATCGGGCTGCACTTCGGCTGGAACTTCACCCTGCCCCTTTTCGGGGTCAATGTCAGTGGGTTTACAATGAGGGTGACGAATTACGCGATGGAGTGGACGGCCGGGCCGCTGTTCAGCGGGGGCGAGTACGGGCCCGAGGCGAGCGTGCTGACATCGCTGGTGCTGGCCGCTCTGTTCGCGTACCTGTGGAAGGCGCCGGTGCGGCGCCAGCGGCTCCCGCTGTTGGAAGCGCCCGCGGAGGTTTGATATGCGTGCCTGGATCGCTGCCGTTTTGACCCTGGGGCTGGCGGCTCCGGCAGCCGCCGACAAGCTCACCTTCGAGGAACGCGTGGAACTCGTGCGCGGCCTGATGGCCGAATTTGCCACCGTGAAGCAGTTCCTGCCTCGCTCCAAGAAGGCCCTTCCTTTCGAGAGCACCGGGACCTACGACAAGAAGGTGTGGGAAGAACGCGGCCAGGAGCACGGACCGGCCGCCCGGGTGGGGGACCTGGTGCAGATTTCGAAAGTCGAACTCGGCGATGATAAGATCGAGCTCGAAATCAACGGCGGTTTCAAAGGGGGCCGCAAGTGGTACGACCGCATTCAGGTGGGCATGGGCACCAGCGGACGCACCTACCCGGTTTCGACGCAGAATTCGAACGCTCCGGGCGGAACCAGCATCGTGATCCTGTTCCACAAGCCGCTGGAGGCCATGAAGGCCGCGGACGTGAAGAAGATCCTGGCTCCGGTGCTGGACTTTGAGAGGCGCAGCGCGACTGAACTCTATACCGAGACCCTGCCCGAGCCGATCCAGAAGGCCATCAAGGAGAAGCGGGCGGTCGAAGGCATGGACAGAGAGCAGGTGCTGCTGGCCCTCGGGCGTCCGGTTCGAAAGACCCGGGAAGTGAAAGACGACATGGAGCTGGAGGACTGGATCTACGGCCAGGCTCCGGGCAAGATCACGTTCGTCACCTTCAACGGGAGCAAGGTAATCCGCATCAAGGAAGCCTACGCGGGCCTGGGCGCCGAAGCCGCCGCCCCGCTGCCGCCCCGCTAGAACGGCATCCGTCCCCGCGGATCCATGAGAAAATAGTCCTGAGTGGTGAAAGTCAAGGTACCGAACAAGGCCGGGCTGGCGCGCTTTTTCATCCGCCCGGCGGGCAAGGCCCTGCTGGTTCTGGGCACGCTCGCCGTTACCCTCGGTTTCATCACCTTCACGTACTACTATTTCAGATACTCGCGGCTGATCGAAACGAAGCTCAAGGAAGGGCCGTTCGCACAGACCGCCATGATCTTCGCGGCGCCGAAGACGCTCTCCGTGGGAGACCGGGTCACGCTGGAGGAGATCGTCGCCCAGTTGAAGCGCAGCGGGTATAGCGAGTCGCGCTCCAATCCGATGGGCTGGTATCACCTCAGGCCCGGCGCCATCGAGATTTTCCCGGGGCCGAACTCCTACTTCGACCAGGAAACGGCAGTCGTCAAGGTGTCCGCGGGCCGGGTGGTGCAGATCGTATCCACGCAGGACAACACCGAGCGGCCGCAGTACCGGCTGGAGCCGGAGTTCATCACCAGCCTCTCGGACCGGAATCGCGAGAAGCGTCGGCTGGTGCGCTTCGAGGAGATCCCGCCGGTGATGGTTCAGGCGGTCGTGTCCATAGAGGACAAGCGCTTCTTTCAGCACGCCGGGTTCGACCCTTTTCGGATCCTGAAAGCGGCCTATATCGACCTGAAGGAAGGCCGCCGCGAGCAGGGGGCCTCCACCCTGAGCATGCAGCTGGCCCGCAGTTTCTTTCTGACTACCGTAAAGACGTGGAGCCGGAAGGCGGCCGAGACGCTCATCACCGTCCAGCTGGAGCAGAAACTGACCAAGGAGCAGATCTTCGAGTACTACGCCAACCAGATCAACCTCGGGCGGCGCGGCAGTTTCAGCATCCACGGTTTCGGTGCGGCCGCTCAGGCGTACTTCGCTAAGAACCTGCGCCAGATCACGCTGCCGGAGGCGGCCACCCTGGCCGGAATCATCCAGCGCCCGAGCTACTACAACCCCTTCCGGCACCCGGAGCGGGTGCGGGAACGCCGCAATGTGGTGCTGTCGCTGATGCGGCAGAACTGCTACATCGGCGATCGCGAGTACGCGCTGGCTTGCGAGGCGCCGCTGAACCTGGCTCCCACGGCCCTGGAGACGGCGGAAGCCCCCTACTTTGTCGATCTGGTCAATGAAGAGCTGCAGGACCGCTTCCAGGATCATGATTTCCGGTCCCGCTCGTACCGCATTTATACGACTCTCGACCTGAACCTGCAGCAGGCCGCCGCTGAAGCGGTCCGCATCGGCATGGAGAACGTGGACCAGCAGCTCCGCCGCCAGCAGCGCAATCGCAACGCCGCTCTGCCGGAAGCCCAGGTGGCGCTGGTGGCCCTGGACGCCCGCACGGGAGAGGTGAAAGCCCTGGTCGGCGGCCGTAACTACGGCGCCAGCCAGTTGAACCGGGCGCTTGCCAAACGGCAGCCGGGCTCGGTGTTCAAGCCCTTTGTGTACACCGCGGCCCTGGAGATGGATCTGAACGGAAGCCCCCGGGTTTTCACGCCCCTGACCTTGTTGGACGATACGCCGACCACCTTCTGGTTCGACGGGAAGCCGTATGAGCCCGGCAACTTCAAGGACCAGTATCACGGGCAGGTGACACTCCGGCAGGCGCTGGCCAAGTCGCTGAATGTGGCCACGGTCCGGCTGGCGGAGGAGACGGGCTACGACCGGGTGGTGGAGATGGCGAACCGGTCCGGGATGAATCTCCGCATTCAGGCGACGCCTTCCGTGGCGCTGGGCTCCTACGAGGTTACTCCGCTGGAGATCGCGGGCGCTTACACCATTTTCGCCAACCAGGGGCTGTACTCGAAGCCCAACTGGGTCACCATGGTCCGGGCCGACGACGGGTCCGTGATGTTCGAGCACAAGCTGGAACAGCGGAAGGCCCTGGATCCGCGGATCGCCTACATGATGGTGAATCTGCTGGAAGAAGTGATGCGCAGCGGAACGGCGGCGGGCGTGCGGGCCCGGGGCTTCGTGGCGCCGGCTGGCGGGAAGACCGGCACCTCGCACGACGGCTGGTTCGCGGGCTTCACGTCCGAGCTGGTCTGCGTCGTGTGGGTAGGTTTCGACGACAACCGGGAACTGAATCTCGAGGGGGCCCGGTCGGCGCTGCCCATCTGGACGGAGTTTATGAAGCGGGCGATGGAGTACCGGGAATATCGAAACGCGAAACCCTTCGAACCGCCGGACGGGATCGTGGCCCTCGATATCGATCCCCTTTCCGGCCAGCTGGCGACGCCGTCCTGTCCCGGAGCCCGCACCGAGGTTTTTATCGGGGGCACGCAGCCGGTCGAGACGTGCCGGCTCCACGGAGGTTCGGTCACGGTGGTCGCCGGCTGGGATACTACCCCTCCCGCCCCGCCCGAACCGCCCGCTCCGGCGGTGACGGGCCCGGCGACAGCCGGTGCGGCCGTCGCCCAGCGGCGGCCCGTTCCGGCCGTCGAAGCGGTCAAGTCTCCGGAGACCCCGCGGGAAGAACCGCCCAGGAAGGAGAAGAAAGGGATTCTGCGGCGGCTGTGGGGTATATTTAGGTAGGGAGTTTTGGAGGCAGATATGCTTTGCCGCGGGCTTCTGATCTTGCTGTTTGCGGCTTTCGCCGCGGCCCAGCCGGTTGATATCGTCCCGCCGGCCCCGGCTGCCACACCGGGCCAGCAGGCCGCCCCGCAGCCCGCTTCCGAGGCGCTGCCGGCGCCTCCTCCGGCTGAGATGACTCCCGAGCGGCGGGCCGACATCTACATGGCCCGCAAGATGTATCGCGAGGCCATCGAGCTTTACCAGCAGGCCCCGTCCAGTGCCGTCATCTGGAACAAGATGGGCATCGCCTATCACCAGATGACCCAGCTCGATACCGCCAAGAAGCACTATGAGCGGGCCTTGAAGCTGAATCCCAAGTATGCTGAGGCGCTCAACAATCTGGGCACGGTGCACTACGCCAAGCGAAGTTACCGGCGGGCCGTCAATCAGTACAAGAAGGCTTTGAAGGTGGCCCCCAAATCGGCGTCCATCTACAGCAATCTCGGGACTGCCTACTTCGCCCGGAAGAAGTACAAAGACGCCTTCCAGGCGTACCAGATGGCGCTCTCGCTCGATCCCGAGGTGTTCGAGCACCGCAGCACCTATGGGGTGATGCTCCAGGAGCGGACGGTGGAGGAGCGGGCCAAGTTCCACTACTATCTGGCCAAGACCTACGCGCAGGCGGGAGTCTTCGACCGGGCCCTGACCTATCTTCGCAAAGCGCTGGAAGAAGGGTTCAAGGACCGGCAGAAGCTGCTGGAGGAACCCGAATTTGAAAAACTGCGCGAGACGGCCGAGTTTCAGTTGTTATTGAAGCTGGAGCCTAAGGTGCTGTGAAGCGGGCGTGGCGAACCGCCGCGACCCTCGCGCTGTTGTGCGCTCTCGCGGGCTGCGGCCGCGATCGCCAGGCCCGGACCGAGCGGCTGGCTGTACTTCTTTTTGAAAACCTGACGCCGGATCCCTCTCTGGAGTGGATGGAGCGCGGCATTTCCGAGATGCTGGCCGACCAGCTTTCGGCCTCACCCCGCATACACGTGCTGCCCGGAGTGGAGCGCAGCCGTGCCGCCCGCCTGGAAGCCGGCCGGGTGGTCTCGGGCTACTTCTCCTCGGTGTCCGGGCGCCTGCGGCTGGATGCCTGGGTGCAGCGCGGCGTTTCGGGGAAAATCCTGCGAACCGCCTCTTCGGAGGGCCCGCTCTCCGGCGGCATCCTGCCGCTCATTGCGGCGGTAGCGGGGCAGCTGGAACCGGGGGTGCGGCCCCTGCCAACCCGAAACGAGCAGGCCTTGCGACTGTACATTGCCGGCCGGGAGGCGGCGGATCCGGCCGCCGCCGCGGAGGCTTTCCGCAGAGCGGTAGAACTGGATCCGGCCTTCGGGCCGGCCTATGTCGCCTGGGCGCAGCTGGCGGCAGCCCGCGGAGACCGGGAGGGCGGACAGCGGGTGCTGGACCTGGCGCGCCCGGCGCTCGGCCGGCTCCGTGAGATCGACAGGACCCGCCTGGAGCTGGCCGAAGCCGTTTTCGACAACGATGCGCCGGCCAGGAACCGGGCGCTCCAAACCCTCTCCCGCCTCAGTCCCGCCGATGCCGTCCTCCTGCGCACGCTGGGCGACCTGGAGCTAAACGCCCGGCGCTACCCGCAGGCGGCCGCCCAGTACCGGAAGGCCGCGTCGCTTGAGCCCGACAATGCCGCCGTCTTGAACATGCTGGGCTACGCCGAGGCGCTGGCCGGCAACCTGGAAGCGGCGGTCCAGGCACTTCGCGACTATGAACGCCTGCGGCCGGGCGACGCCAACCCGCTGGATTCCCTCGGCGACGTGCACTTCCAGGCCGGCCGGTTCGCCGAAGCGGAGCAGTTCTACCGGCAGGCCTACGGAAAGGAGCCGCGCGGGGCGGGAGTGGCTTCCCTCTCGAAGGCCGCGCAGGCCCGCCTGTTGACCGGCGATATCTCCGGGGCGGACGCGCTGTTTGATCAGTACCTGAAGCTGCTCGGAGGCGCCCGGGACCCGCTGGTGGAGCTGCGCAGGGCCTGCTGGCTGTACCTTACGGGCCGCAGGCAGGCCGCGTTGGCGCGGCTCGAAGCCCAGGCGCGCCAGGCCGCCCATCCTGAGGTGCGTGCCCGGGTGAACGCGCAACTGGCCTTCTGGCTGTTGCAGCGCGGCGACCGGGAACGGGCGCGGGCGCTCGTCGAGAAAAACGGTCCGGGCAACCTGGGCGCGGTACTTCGCTTTCTCGCCGGACCTCCGGCCTCCGCCTCCGAACTGGCGGTGCGGGCTGAACAGGCCTTCCCGGAGCCCGGCCAGGAGGCCATGAAACAGTTCGCTCTCGGCTATGCCTTGTTGCTGGCCGGTGAGTTCGAGCGCGCCGCCCCGCTCTGGCGCCAGATCAGCCGGCAGTCGAATCCCCTCGCCGGCCAGGATACCGGCTTGCTGTGGGCCTGGTCGCTGGTGGAGACCGGGCGGTTCGATGACGCCTGTGAAGTTCTGAAGGGGTATCCGGTGCCCCAGGCGGCCCCACCTTCGCCCTTTGCCTCGCTGGCCTTTCCGCGCCTGTTGGAGCTGCGGGCGCGCTGCCTCGAGAAACAGGGTCAGGGTAAGGAGGCGGCGGAGAGCCGCCGGCTGTTCCGGCTGCTTTCCGGACCGGAAGGCTGAGCCGGGTTCCACCGCTCCGGGCCGGGAACCGCGGCCGGTTCCCCAGTGTCTAAGGAGCTATGAGACGCCTGTGTCTGGTTTTGGGCGTCTGGCTGGGGACGGTTCTTGCCGCTGAACCGCCCTGGCCGACCTACGGCTGGCTTACCTCCACGCCCGAAGAGCAGGGTATGGATTCGGCCCGGCTGGAGCAGGCCGATGCCTGGATTCGCGACAACTCGCCCAACCGTTACAGCCTGCTGGTCGTACGGCACGGGCGCCTGGTTTACGAACGCTACTACAACGGCGCCGGCCCCTACACGCCCTACCATATCGCCTCCATCTCCAAGAGCTTCCTTTCGGCTCTGACCGGCCTCGCCATCGATCAGGGCGTGATCGGTCTGGAAGACCGCTGGTTCGACACGTTTCCCGAATACCTGGAGGTTGCCGACCCTCGCACCGCCAGTCTTCGTCTCCGGCACATGCTGACCATGGCCGCCGGGCTCGACTGGCGGGACAGCGACATCTGGCAGGTGTGGGCGCCCGCCCCGCAGCTGTACCCGGACTGGATCCACTACGTTCTGACGCGCCAGGTGCACGCGGTTCCCGGCGAGCGGTTCTTCTACAACACCGGCAACACCCACTTGCTGTCGGCGTTTCTGACGAGGAGGACGGGCCGGAGTACGCTGGATTTCGCCCGGACTCACCTGCTCGGTCCGCTCGGCATCGCCATCGGCGACTGGTGGAGGGACGTCAGTCCTCAGCACTACTACACGGGAGGGTGGGGCATGCACATCGCCCCGCGCGACCTGGCCAAGTTCGGCTATCTCTATCTGCGGGACGGCGCCTGGGAAGACAGGCAGTTGGTGCCATCCGGTTGGGTCCGCGCTTCAACCAGCCCGCAGATTCGCCACAACCGCGGCAGCGACGATTTCTACGGCTATCTGTGGTGGATGGACAACCTGCACGGCTTCTTCATCCCCAGCGCCAGGGGCATGGGCATGCAGCGGATCTGGTACTGCCGCGAGCTGGACCTGGTGGTGGTGACGACGGGCGATTACTGGGGCTCCAGTCCCGATACGGTGCGGATTGTCAACGACTACGTGATTCCGTCGCTCTATCGTGGACCGCCGGAAGTGCGGGCGGTCGTGAATGCCGCGGGCGGGCAGGCGGAGATCGCGCCGGACAGCTTCGGGACTTTGTATGGCGCGAACCTTGCGCCCGCCGGAGTGGAGTGGGGGCCGGTGATCCTGGATGGGAAAACGCTGCCATCCGAGCTGGGCGGAGTGAAGGTGCTGGTCGGAGGCCGGAATGCGTGGCTCAGCTATGCCGGTCCCGGCCAGGTGAATTTTCTGGTTCCGGAGGGTCTGCCGGCCGGCGCCGCGGAACTCGAGGTATCGCACCCGGGCGGGAGCGCGAAGACCACGGTTGTGGTGGCGCCGGTCTCACCGGCCCTGTTCGGCTATTCGCTGGAAGGCCGCCCGCGGGCTATTGCGACTGGCGGCGGAGAGATCGTGCAGGCGGCCGTTCCCAACGACTATCTTGAACTGTACGCCAACGGTCTGGGCGGCACCGCTGCTCCCCATCCCTCGGGCGAGGTGCTGACGCGGGCCTTCCCGCACGCGGGCCCGCTGTCCGTCGAGGTCTACTTCGGCGCCGCCCGCGCAGACGTGCAGGGGGTCAATCTGACGTACGCCGGGCTCTGGCAGGTGAACGTAAGGGTTCCGGAAGATACGCCGCCGGGGGATGTTGCGGTGACGATCCGCATTGCGGGCTCGGTGTCTCCGCCCGCATGGCTGCGGATCGGCTGAGCAGCCAGAAGACAGAATGCGGAGCGGGCCCAGGCGTTCAGCCGACTACCGTCATTACCCCAACGTCCAGCAAGAGATCCTGGAAACAGCCGGCGACCGCGGGCAACTGCGCAAGTTGGCCTAAGCAGCCCTCACGGGAGCGCGGTACTCCAGGATCACCAGCGTGATGTCATCGGCTTGCGGAGTGCCTTCCGTGAAGCTCTCCACGGCCGCCCGCACGGCGTCGTGGACGCGCTCGCAGGGTTCGGAAACCAGACTGCCGGCGAGGGCGCGCAGCCGTTTGGCTCCGAAAAACTCGCCGCTGCCGTTGTGGGCCTCGGTAACGCCGTCGGTGTAGATAATCAGTTTGTCGCCCGGCGCCAGGAGCACTTCATCCATGGAAAAGGCGGCCTGGGGCAGCAGGCCGACGGGAACCGCGGTGGCCTTGAGGCTGCGCACCTCGTTCCGGGTGATCAGCAGGGGAGGGCAGTGGCCGGCGTTGATGTACTCCAGCCTGCCCTGGCTGCCGATGCGGCAGTAGAACAGGGTGGCGTACTTCTCGCCGGCTGTCCGCTCGTTGAGAAAACTGTTGATCTGGCTCACTACCCGCGGAATCGACTCGCTGGCCGAAGCGGTCAGAAAGCAGCCCTGCAGCAGCGATGCCAGCAGGGCGGAACTCACTCCCTTTCCGGAAACGTCGGCGGCCACCACGTCCCAGCTGTCGCCGCCGGTGCGGAAGACGTCGTAGTAATCGCCGCCCACCTGGTGGGAGGGAAGGCTGCTGCCGCAGGCGTGAAACCAGCCCTGGGCGGGCAGGTCGCGCGGCAACAGGCTTTGCTGGATGGTCTGGGCGAATCGCAGTTCTTCCTCGATTCTCTTTTTGGCCTGTTCCTCCTCCAGCAGCCGCGCGTTCTCCAGAATGACAGAGGCTTCCACCGCCAGCGCCTGCAGGAGTTCGCGGTTGCCCGCCGAAAGATCGGCCGCGCCGATCCGCGAATCCATGTAGAGCACTCCGGCCGTTTCCCCCGCCGTGGAGAGCCTGCTGGTTTCCTCGCCCAGGCCGGTCCGGAGCCGCACTAAGGGAACGCATACCACACTGCGCAGGTCGAGGTCGGCCACGGTCCGGCCGGCCAGCCCCGCATCCTGCTCGTCGAACGTCATGGAGAGCAGCTCGCGCCGGCGTGCCAGGCCGCGCTGGATCAGGCCTCGGGGGACCCGCAGGTCGTTTTCGGCCAGCGAAGAGCCGCGCTGATCGCGCGCGACGCGCATTTCCAGTTGGTCGCCGTTCTTCAAGAGCAGGAAGCCGCGCTGGGAGCCGGTGATGGCCAGGGCGGTGTCCACCAGCGCCGCCAGCACCTCCTGCGTGGATCCCGAAGTCTCCACCGCCCGCGCCATCTCCAGGACCGCCCGAAGCCGCGCGAGGTTCGCCCCTCCGGGGCTCTCCCGCAGCGTTTCGCTCAGGTCCCCTGGCTGCCATGCGGTCTGGGTGAAAATGAGCTGGTACGAGTCCGGAAAGCCGAACTCGATGCGGTCGGATTCCTTGAGGGTATGGCGCTGGATGCGCGTCCCGTTGACGAAGGTCCCGTGGCGGCTTTCCAGGTCTTCGACGACGTAGCCGCCATTTTCCAGCACCACGCGGGCATGTGCGCGCGACGCGCGGGTGTCGCGCAGGATCAGGTGATTGCCGGCCTGGCGCCCGATCCTGAAGGGCAGGGGCTCCAGCCGCACCGTCTTGCGGTTGCCGTTGGGATCGATGACGATCAGGGAGGGCGCGGACGGCGGGTCGGCGTTCATTCAACCGGCGCGGCGGGCGCGGGCGCGGACGTTGTTCGAGCGCGAGTTCGTGGCCGCCGCCGCGGCTTCGATCTGGCGCTGGCGGGCGGCGTCCCTCTCCTGCTGCCGCAGAACCTGGCAATGCGAGCAGAAGCCGCCTACCTCGGTCCGCGCCAGCACGACCTGAAATCCGAAATGGGTCTCGATGCGCTTTCTGAGCTGCTGCAGCGGCTCTCCGAAGAACTCCTCCACTTTTCCGCAGCGCAGGCAGATCACGTGGGCGTGTTCCTGTTTCAACCGGGTGTCGTAGAAGTGCTGATCCCCGGTGAAGTGCATCAGGTCCAGTTCGTCCACCAGGCCGCCCTGCTTCAGAAGCTTGAGTGTGCGGTACACCGTGACGCGGTTGAGCTTGGGGTCCCGCTCCTTCGCCAGTTGGAACAGACCCTCGGCATCCAGGTGCTGGCCCGACTGATCGAGGAGGTCCAGCAGGATCTGTCGCTGCCGGGTTACCCGCACCCCCCTCTTTTTCAGGGATCCCTGTATGGTTTCAAGCGACATACCAAATGGCTGGTACCATTCTAGCAGGGGCGGGCCCTCTCGCCGCCGCTTCAGCTTTGGCCGGCGTCCATGTACGCCTTCAAGTTGTTCTGGTCAAGGAGCGTGGCGCCGGTATCGATGAAGACCGGCAAGGGCGAGTGCGTTTGGCGGCTCCAATCGGCGTCCAGCGTCTTGAGCTTGTTGTGCTGCAGGTCGTCCAGCACGCGCAGCCCGTAGCTGGCCATGGTGAACGGCTTCTGGACGATGGTCGCCCGGATCACTCCCTTTCCGATCCACTCCAGGGTGTCCTTGTCGGTGTCCATGGCGACGATCGTCTTGCCGGTGATATTGGCACGGCTCAACACGTCGGCCACTTCCTGGCAGGCGAGAGCCTCCAGGCAGACAAAAGCATCGGGCTGGGTCTTTTGCTCAGCGATCTTCTTGGTGGCGTCGAAGGCCGCGGTCGGATCGCCGTGAATGTCCACGGTCTGAACGATGCTGATCTGCGGGTATCGTGCGAACACCCGCTTGTAGCCCTCCAGGCGCTCGATGAGGTTCTCCTGGCCGGCGATCGTGTAGACCGCGACGTTCCCCCTGCCGTTGAGGGCCTTGGCCACGACTTCGGCGCCCATCCGGCCGGCTTCGTAGTTGTCGGTGCCGATGAACATCAGCCGCTTGCTCTTGGGTGAATCGGAGTCCATGGTCACTACCGGAACGCCGGCCGCGATGGCCTGGTCGATGGCGTCCTGCATCAGGTTGGGGTCGGCGGCCGAAACCAGGATTCCGGCAGGTTTGGGATTGCGCGACAGGAGCTTGACGAATTCCTCCCGCTCCGCTTTGGGATCATAAGTCTCCGGCCCGACCATCTCGGCCCGCACGCCCAGCAGGCGGGCCGCTTCCGTCAGTCCCGCCTCGGCATCCTGCCAGTAGGCGATCTTTGTGTTTGCCGCGACGAGATAGTACATCTCGCTTACATCGTGCCGCCCCCCGCCGCAACCGCTCAGCAGGAGGATTGCCCCACAGAGAACGGCAGACGTCAATCTTGTTGTCGTGAGCATAACGGTATCAAAATAGCCTTTCGGAAATCGAGTATACGCCCTGGAAAAAGTCGGGATCAAACGGGCAGGCGGATAGTCCTGGTTGCTCTCTGCCGCGCCGCGGGGCAGGTCTTCAGCCTGCAAGCCGGTTTTCCAATCGGAAGCAGGGTTTTTCGCTATGATTGGAAATTCGTTTTCGCGAGCGAGCCGGCCGCCATGGTCAAAGTCCCTAAACTGCGTTACTGGATCGCCTTTCTCCTCTTCCTCGCCACCACGATCAACTACGCGGACCGCCTGATGCTGGCCGTGGTTTCGCCCCACCTGCGGAGCGAGCTGAACCTGAGCGAACAGGACTACGGCCAGATCCTCTCGTGGTTCATGGCAGCGTACGCGGTGATGTACGCGGCTTCCGGGCCGATTGCCGACCGCCTGGGCACGCGCCGCAGTTTCGCGCTCTTCATCACGGTCTGGTCGGCCGCGGCCATGGGGCACGCGCTGGCGGTCGGGAAGTGGTCCCTGATCTTCTGGCGATTCATGCTCGGGCTGGGCGAGCCGGGCAATTTCCCCGCAGCCGCCAAGGCCGTGGCGGAGTGGTTTCCGGCCGAGCAGCGCGCCCTGGGAGTAGGCATCTTCAACGCCGGGTCCACCATGGGATCCGCGCTGGCCCCGCCCATGGTAGTGTTCCTGACGCTCCATTTCGGATGGCGCGCGGCATTCCTCTTTACCGGATCGCTGGGGATTCTCTGGTTGCTGGCCTGGCTGCTCCTGTACCAGCCGCCGCACCGCAGCAGGCTCATCACCCCCGGCGAGTGGGATCACCTGAAGGACCGGGTGCGCCCACCCGAGGAAACGGTGGGCCGGAAACTTCCCAAGGGTGAATGGCTGCGGGTCCTGCGCATGAGGGAGTGCTACGCGCTGGTGCTGGCCCGTTTCCTCGCGGACCCGGTCATCTACTTCATCGTGTTCTGGCTGCCGGAGTACTTGCGAAGGGAGCGCAACTTCGACCTGGCGATGATCGGCAAATACGCCTGGGTGCCCTTCATCTTCGGGGACATCGGCTACGTCACCGGCGGCTGGCTGTCCGGGTACCTGATGCGCCGCGGATGGCCGCTGCCGAAAGCCCGGCGCCTGGTGCTGGCCATGGGCGCCGCCTTGATGCCGGCCGCCATCTTCGCGCCCGTCGTTTCGGAGGCTTGGATGGCGATTGGACTGACCTGCGTGGTCACACTGGCGCACGCCCTGTGGATCTCCAACCTGCTCACTCTGCCCACCGATCTGTTTCCCGGGTCGAGGGTCGGTACGGCCACGGGTCTCTCGGGCATGGGTGGCGCGGTGGGCGGCATCCTCACGAGCCTGGGCACCGGTTACGTGGTGCAGAACTTCTCCTACCGGCCGATATTCACTGTCGCCGGGGTGATGCACCCGATTGCCCTGGGAATCCTGCTGGTCCTGCTGCGGGGCTTCTTCAATCCCCCGAAGCCGGAGCGGGCGGCCGAAGTTTAGGAGAACCCGAAGCTCCTTTCCCCGCGGAACGCGTACCCAGCGCCCCTTCCTGGTGCATTTTGACCCGGAGCGCGGAGGATCAGGCGCCTGGCGGCGGGTTTTCACACGATATTCACATCCGGTGTGGATAAACAGGCGCCTGCGTTCTGTCAACCGAAGTCGAAACCGAGCTGATCGCCCTCTTCGAGATCCCGGCCGCGGCCGGTATGCGGGACGTTGCGAATCCAGGACAACTCCCAGGAGCACTCGTCCGCCACCCACCAGTCGTTGACGCGGTCGGCGGCGTTGCGGAGGGCAACCAGAACGGCATCGCTTTCCGTTCTGCGGGACCGGCCGCGAAGATAGGCGAAGGCGTGCCGCCCAAGACTGACGGCCAGCGGCCAGTCGTTTGCGGCGGCCCACTCGAAGGCAGGCTGGAATTCGGCCAGGTACTGCTCGCACCGCGCACAGTCACCGGCCAGCTGCACCAGCGCCGCGTCGACACTCTCGGCGTGCCGGCGCCGCAAAGGTTGCAGATCCACGGATCGCCCGGCCTCGGAAAACGAGAGGGCATTCAATCGCAGGATCTCCCCGGCCGCGTCAAAGGGATCCGCCAGGCGGAGGTCAACGAGGCGCGCACAGGCCGCACGGGCATCGGCCGCCGGAAGATCCGCTACCCGCGCGGCCAGGTCGAGCGGGAAGCCCTGGGGCCGGCAAACGGCCATGGCCCGCCAGAGGCGCGAATCCGCTTCGCCTGCGGGCCGTCCGGGCGCGAATTGCGGCCTCCCCTCCAGCCGGATTCTCCTGGTCCGGGGCTGCTGGGACCGCCCGGTAATCAGGACCGATGCCAGACGCCCGGACACCGGGGCCATGAGCGGCACGGCCAGATCATCGAGAACCACCAGCACGCGGTGTTTTCCGGCCGACTCAAGAACGCTTGCCAGGGGATCTTCCGGCATCCCCCTCAACTCCACGCCTAGCTGTTCGGCAAGGTTTCCGGCGATGGCCTCCCGCGACCGGCCGCTGCAGGAAACCCACAGCACGTCGCGGAAGTGCGGTCCGGCCTGGCGCGCGAACTCCTGGGCCAGGCAGGTCTTTCCGTTTGAGGCGCCGGACTGGACGAGGACGCTGAGCCCGGCGTTGTCCACCAGCGCATCCCACAACTGCTCCAGTTCCTGCCGGCGGCCCTGAAACCAGGGCAGGCGCGCGGGCCCGAACCGCTGCTCCGGCAGTTCGTGCATCTCCATGGTCCACCGCTCGACGCCGCGCAGCGCCTCGCACGGCCCGGCCGTCCAGCGGAAGAAGTTCTTCCTCTCCAAGAGCCGGGGATAAGCGCATTCACGAACCAGCACCGAGCCCAGCCGGGGGCGCGCTCCGGAGTTGGAGTGGTGTAAAAGGGCTTCCCAGTTCTCCCGGTTGAGCGCGGGGACGGCATCCGGCGAGAGCAGCAGCAGAATGCCCGTGGATGAAAGGCCGGCCTCCCACTTTTCAGCCAGGGTCTCCCCGGGGCTGTCATCGATCTGAACCGCGGCCTCCGCGCAGCGCTCCAGCCGGGACGCGATCGCCTTCGCCACTTCCCGGTCCGCCGGCGAGCAGCAGACGAACACTTCGATCATCTAGGCCCCGTCCAGCAAGTCCTTTTCCCGCTCGTACGCGCGCCGGACAAGGTCGGGCCCGTACTTACGTTCCAGCCGGCGAATGGTGAAATGGCCGTGCGCCATATTCTGAAAGTGCTCGGTGAATACCAGGTTGACGGCCGCTCCGGCGGCGGCTCCGATCATCGGAACGGCCTGGGCCGCCGCCTTTTCGGAGACCACGATTCCGAAACGGGAGGCGATGGAAGCGATCAGGCGCACCAGCACGGGCGCGCCCCGCTCCGCGATCCCTCGCTCGGAAATGTAGGCGGCCGCCTCGCGTATGGCTTGCGTAAGGGCCGCCCGCACGACGTAATACGCCGTCTCGCCGGCATTGTCCCGGTCCGTTCGCCCGCCCAGGGCGAAAACCTCCAGGCAGGACAGCCGCGGCTCCACCTGGCTCAGATCCTCCCCCTCGCTGGCCGCGATACTGGCGATGGAGCGCAGCATGATCACGGTGGAGACCGGAAGCTCGACCGGCAAGGCCAGGAACCCGCCCGCGCCGCCCACCGCTCCGCTGACTCCCGCCATGAAGCGGTGCAGAGCATCGGCGGGCGCCCGGCGCGTGCGCGTTTCAAGGCTGCGCAGCGCCACGTCCAGGCACTTGGCGATGGCGAGCTGAGTGGCGTCCTGAATGCCCTCCTGGGCCCGCTGCGGCAGCCGTTTCAAGGTTGCCTCGATCGGGCTGCCGATCAGGTTCGCAATCCGGGCCGCATAGTTGGGGTATTCCAGGCTGCGCACGGCGTCTCGCAGCGCCGCCCGGTCCTCCGCACCGAATTCCATGCTCCCATTCTGGCGCATCGGGCATAGCGGCGCGCGTACCCCTGGTCTACAAGCGCACGCCGCGCAGCCGCAAGGCGTTGCCCACCACCGAAACCGAGCTGAAGCTCATGGCCGCCGCGGCGAAAATGGGACTCAACAGCAGGCCGGAAAACGGGTACAGCACGCCGGCCGCAATGGGTACCCCGAGGCTGTTGTAGACGAACGCGAAAAAGAGGTTCTGCCGGATGTTGCGCATCACGGCCCGGCTCAGCCTGCGGGCGCGGGCGATGCCCCGCAGGTCGCCTTTCACCAGGGTGACGCCGGCGCTCTCCATGGCCACGTCGGCGCCGGTTCCCATGGCAATGCCGACCTGCGCCTGGGCCAGCGCGGGCGCGTCGTTGATTCCATCTCCGGCCATGGCCACGAAGCGGCCCTCGTTCTGCAGGCGCTTCACCACCCCGGCTTTGTCTTGCGGAAGGACTTCCGCGATGACTTCGTCGATGCCCAGCTTTCGGGCAACGCTCTCCGCGGTGGTGCGGCTGTCGCCGGTGAGCATCACGATTCGGATACCCTCCGCGTGGAGTTGGTGGATGGCTTCGCGGGTGGTCTCCTTGATGGGGTCGGCCACTCCGATCAGGCCTGCCGGCTTTCCGCCAGCTGCCACGAACATGACGGTCTGGCCGTCGGCTCGCAGGGCTTCCGCTCGGGCCGCCAGCGCCGCCGCGGAAATGCCGGCGCTTTCCAGCAGTCGCCGGCTGCCGAGCAGCACCTCGCGGCCTTCCACGCGCGCCTTGACTCCCTGGCCCGTAATCGATTCGAACTGTTCCGCAGCCGGGATGGAGATGCCGCGGGACTCGGCCCCGGTCACGATGGCCGCCGCCAGCGGGTGCTCGCTGGCGCGTTCGACTCCGGCCGCCAACCCCAGCAGACCGGCCTCACTCCATCCCTCGTGAGGCTCCACACCGGCCAGGCGGGGCTTTCCTTCGGTCAGGGTTCCGGTCTTGTCGACGACCAGCGTATCGACCTTGCGCAGGTTCTCGATGGTTTCCGCGTTGCGGAACAAAACGCCGATGGTTGCGCCCTTGCCCACCGCAACCATGACGGACATGGGCGTGGCCAGGCCGAGAGCGCAGGGGCAGGCGATGATCAGCACGGCTACCGCATTGACCAGCGCGTAGGTCATGGCCGGCTCCGGCCCCCAAAGCGCCCAGACCACAAATGTGACGGCCGCAATCGCCACCACGACGGGCACGAAATAGGCCGCCACCCGGTCGGCCAGCCGCTGTATGGGCGCCCGGCTGCGCTGTGCTTCCGACACCATGCGCACGATCTGGGCGAGCAGCGTTTCCGAGCCGACCCGCTCGGCCCTCATCACCAGCGAGCCGGTTCCGTTGACCGTCGCCCCCGTCACCCGGTCCCCCGGATGTTTCTCCACCGGGATCGCTTCTCCGCTGATCATGGATTCGTCCACGCTGCCGGCGCCTCCCAGAACCACGCCGTCCACCGGGATCTTCTCGCCCGGACGCACCCGCAGCCGGTCCCCCATTTTCACCTCGGCCAGAGGCACGTCGGCTTCGGAGCCGTCCTGGCGGATGAGGCGGGCGGTCTTGGGAGCCAGGCCCAGCAGGGCGCGGATTGCCGCTCCGGTCCGGCTGCGCGCCCTGAGTTCCAATACCTGGCCCAGCAGTACCAGAGTCACGATCATGGCCGCGGCTTCAAAGTAGACACCCACCGTTCCTTCCGGGCCTCGGAAGGCGGGCGGGAAGATGCCGGGCGCCAGGGCGGCGGCGGCGCTGTAGACATAGGCCACCGCAACGCCCAGGCCGATCAGGGTGAACATGTTCAGATTCCGGTGTACGAGCGACTGCCAGGCTCGCACGAAGAACGGCCATCCGGCCCACAGGACAACGGGGGTGGAGAGGACCAGTTCAGCCAGCGCCCAGGTGTGGTGCGAGGCGAGCCGCTCCAGCGGCCGTCCCGGAATGTGCGCACCCATGGCGGAGAGCAGTACCGGAATGGTCAGGGCCAGCGCCACCCGGAAACGCCGGCTCATGTCCTTCAGTTCCGGGTTCTCCTGCTCCTCGGCGGTCTCCATCAGGGGCTCGAGCGCCATGCCGCAAATCGGGCAACTCCCCGGTCCCTGCTGCCTGATTTCGGGATGCATGGGGCAGGTGTAGATGGCGCCCGGCTCGGGCATAGCCTCCGGTGCCCGGCCAGGCTCCAGGTACTTCCCGGGGTCGCCCCGGAACTTCTCCAGGCAGTGCGTGCTGCAGAAGTAGATCACTTCTCCCCGAAAGCGCTCGGAACCCGCCGCCCGCGCGGGCTCGATCAGCATTCCGCAGACCGGATCCTTCACGAGGCCGGCCGGCGCGCTGGGGTGCGCCGGGCGATTCTGAACGATGTTGAACAGCGGTTGATCGGGCACTTGCCAAACCCCTCCCTCTCTATTTGTGATGCACGCGCGGGTCCACGGACTCGGAAGGAGGCGGATGGACTATTTCAGGTCCACGGCATCCAGGGCGTTCTTGTCCCGGGCGGTGCCGACGATCAAAAGCTCAAGTTCCTGCCCGGCGGCGCCCTCCAGGATGTGCCACTCGTTGGCGCGGATGGGAATGGCGTCCCCTTTGCGGATGGCGGCGGTCTCGCCATCCACGGTCGCCGAGCCCTCTCCGCCGATCACGTAGTAGAACTCGTCCTGGGCGGTGTGCATGTGACGCCCCTGGGTGGCGCCCGGAGGCAGGAGCAGGTGGTCCACGTAAGCCCAATCGGAAGTGAACAGGGAGGGCCCCACAACGCGCCGGTAGCGCGCGATGCCGGCGCCGCCGTTCATCGACTTCACCTCCCGCAACAGATTGCGGTACAGGCGGGCGGTCAGGAACACGGGCTTGGCATCCTTGGGCGCGCCCACCCGGTCGTCGCCCAGGTCATAGGTGGCCGTTGGATCGGCCCGGAAGCCGCCGGGCGCCAGGCTGCCGCTGCGGACGTTGATGTTCATCCACTCCAGGGGCTGGGCGCCCGGATTGTAGAGGGCGTGCGAGTGCCCCGCGCGCGAGGGCACGCCGACCGGACCCTCGACCAGGGAAGTGCGCCCGTCCACCGTGAATTCCGCCTGTCCGCCGAGGATGACGAACATCTCTTCCGAATTGTTATGGAAATGATGGCCGATGGAACTCCTGGCCTGCAGCAGGCCGCGATGGACGAAGTTCAGGTGGTGAATGGCGTCGCGGTTCAGCAATGATTGCATGTGCAGCTCGCCGGCGCCGCCGTGAACGGCCTTGACGGGCTTGTAGCTGGCGGGATCGGAGTGGGCGATCCGCCGTGCCAGCGGCTCGCGGGCCATGAGGATGAAGGGCAGCAGCGCTGCCAGGGCGATAAATCTCATGGGATTCAGTGTACTGTGTCTTGTCTGCGCCGGCCCGGGTCCGCGGCGACATCGTAGTGATAGCTTTCCCCCCAGGCCATCACGATGAAGGGATAGCGGATGCCGAAGAGATGATTGTAGGTCTGGGTGTAATCTTCGCGGTGATCCACGCTATGGCCCATCTCGTTTTCGTGTCCGGTAATGATAAGTTGCGGATTCACGCCGCGGGCCACGCGGCCGATGTTGTTGGTCCAGCAGTTTGGCAGCAGAACGTCCACGCGGCGTCCGGCCCCGACATGGGCGATCCAGTCGAAATCGCCGTCCGGCCCCTCCGTCCCCGACTGGTCCCCGGTCTGGACAACGGTGAAGTTGTCGGGCGTGGTCACCAGGTGCACGTTGTTGATCGGCGCCGATCCCTGGTGGCCGGGAAAGGCCACGACTTTCAAGACCCGCCTTCCATCCTGAACCGGGATCTCCTGGACTGCCGACGTGCTCCGCCTGGGGTAGGTCAGGCGCGCCGCGATCTCCTGCCCCGACCACAGGCCTTCCGGCGCCAGGACCGGCTTGTTCCGGCCGAGGAACAGCCTGGCGGCCTCCTGGCTGGCGTGGTCGCCGTGGGCATGGCTGATGAACATCGCGTCGGCCTGTTCCGCGATGCGCTCCAGAACGGCGGGATCGACCGCGAAGCCGGGTTCGCGCGTGCCGGGCACGATGTCGAAAGCGAAGGAGACGCTCGGGGTGCGAATGAAGAAGCCGTGATTGTACAGCTTCCAGATCCACATGCCGCCCTCGGCCCGCGTGTTCTCGATCTCCCGCACGGCGCGCTCGATGCGGGAGCGGTAGAACCGCTGCACCAACGGCTTCTTCGGCGCGGATTCGATGTGCAGCACGTCGTCCAGGCGGATCAGGGCGGCCCGCCGGACGGGGTGCTCGATCACGGCAGGCGCGTAACGGACCAGAATGTCGCCGGCCCAGGCCAGGGATCGTTCGATCCATTCATCGGGCGCGTCGCGCAGTTCCGGTGCGGTCAGAGCCCGCCGGGGAGAGGAGAGGTAGGGCTGGACGCCCGCTTCCGGCTGGGCCCATGCGGCCGCCGCGGTCATCAAAAGAGCCAGAAATCCGGTTTTCATTGTCCGGACCCATTGTAAGCCCGGCGCCGCGCAATCCTCAGGTGGTGGTAAACGATCGCAGGAAACGGGCGCCGCGCGGGATGGCCGTGGCCTGATCCTCCTGCCCTTCGTAAACCAGGCTGATGAACCCGTTGTAGCGCACACCCCGCAGGATTTTGAAGACGCGGTCGTAGTCGATCCACTTCTCCCGGCCGTTGGCGTCCAGGTTATACAGTTTGCAGCGCACGAACTGTGTCAGCGGCGCCACCTGCTCGATGCTGCGGTAATAGTCCTCGTAGGTGAGTCCGGGGATGCGCGGCCCGTTTGGCCCGTCCCTGCCCGCGAAGTGGCCGGTATCGAGAAGCAGGGTGAAGTTGGGATGATTCACCTCGCGATGGAAACGCAGCATATCGTCGCCCGTCGAGGTCAAGCCGCTGTGGTTTTGCAGCGCCACCGGCATGCCCGCCTCGGCCCCGATCTCCGCGGTTTTGCGCAAGGCGTCGACGCCGCGCCGGAAGGCCTCCTCCTGCTTGTCCGGGGAGGGCGCCGAGCCGACAAACACGCGCAGAATGGGAGCGCCCAGGAACATCCCCACGTCGATCGCCTGCCGCGCTTTCTCCAGTTCCTTGGGGATGGCTTCGGCCGACCGCCCGTACTCGGTGGTCACGCAGAGCGATGAAATCGTCAGACCCCGGTTCAGGCACTGGCGCCGGACATCTTTCAAGTGTGCCCGGTCCACGCCCGTGAGGTTCTGGATGTGGATATCGACTCCGTCCAGGTCCAGCGACCGGCAGGTGTCCAGGAAACTGAAGATATCCATTTTGCCGGAGCTGAACTGCTTTCCGTAACTCAAGGTAAGGCAGCTCACGTTGTAGTACTTTTTGAGAGCCGGTTGGGCTGCCGCGCCGGCCGGCCGGGCGGCGGTGACTAACCCTGCGGCGCCGGCGAGCATTGCGCGGCGGGTGGTTTCACTCTTGGAAACAAGTTCCACGGATTCGCCTCCTCACGTTCTCTTCCGGACAAGAAGCCGGAGGATCATGGTACCACTGAGGACATGCTGATCATCGATTGCCACGCGCACATCTGCTCCGGAGACGAGAAGCGCTATCCCCCCAAGGAGAACCCGCTCCGCTCGCCCGGCGGGAAGATGGCCGCGGAGGACCTGCGCCGCACCAGTCAGGCAAACGGAGTGCGGGCGGTGCGGGCCATCCAGACGGTTTCCTTCTACGGCTACGACAACCGCTACCTGTGTGACAGTGCGAAGGCCAATCGAGGCTGGATGCGCGGCGTCTGCACCTTGAATCCGGACGATCCCCGCAGCCCCGGCCTGCTGCGCCGCTTCGCGCGCGAGTACGGTGTGGCCACGCTGCGCAGCGTTCCCTCGCCTTCCCGCAACACCGGTTTCGACGATGCGGGCGTGCGGGCCCTGTGGAAGACGGCGGCCGACCTGGGGGTCAGCATTGACATTTTTCTGATGCGGCTGGAGATGGTCCCGAGCGCCACCAAAATTCTGACGGAGTTCCCGAAGATCACCGTGGGGTTCGACCATTGCATGGACCTCAAGCCCGGCCCGCTGCTGGCGCCCGGCCTGGAAGCCGTAATCAGGCTGGCCCGCTTCGGCAACCTCTATCCCAAGCTGGATTTCATCGGCACCGGCACCACCCGCCGGTTTCCCTGCGAGGACCTTCACGACGCCTGCCTGACCATCATCGCCGCTTATGGCCCGGAACGCTGCGTCTGGGCCAGTTCGTTTCCCAACGACCTCTGGACGCCCAACATCACCTACTCCGAACACCTGCGCCTCTTCACCGAGGTGCTGCCGCTCAACACGGCGGCGCGGCGGGCCATTCTGGGAGAAACGGCCCGGCGGCTCTGGTTTCCCGAACTGAAAGTGTAGTTGCGCGGAGCGCGCCGCTGCCGCCGCTTGCCGGGAAGTTGGCATTTCTCACCGGCCATGGTGAAATGCTGGATCTGTGACATGAGGAGATACTGATGCGATTCCTGTCCTTCGCCGCCATCGTTTTTTCATTCGGCGCCGCCCTCGAGGCGCAGATGCCCGCCTGGAACAACAGCCTTTCCAGCCTGCCCCTGCTGACGCCGGCCCGAACGCGCTCCGTCTCGCCCGAGAACCCCACCGGGGAGAAGGGCAAGGGCGGCATGGCCGTCCCCAATCCCGCCGACCCGGATCTGTCCTTTTCCAAAGCCGCCGTGGATCTGGGGCAGGGCTGGAAAGTGCGTCCTTTCATCAAGCCCAGGGCCGGCCAGACGGTCACCATCATGGACGTGGACGGCCCCGGCGTCATCCAGCACATCTGGATGGCGACCGAAGGCGACTGGAAGGGCAACGGGCGCAGTTCCGTGCTGCGCTTCTACTGGGACAACGAAGCCACGCCGTCCATCGAAGTCCCGCTGACCGATTTCTTCGCGGTTGGCCACGAGCTGTTCGCTCCCGTAAACTCGCTGGCGGTGGTGGTCAATCCCCGCTCCGCGCTCAACTGCTTCTGGCCCATGCCGTTCCGGAAGCACGCCCGGATCACCTTCTCGAACGAGGGCAGCAAGGACCTGACGTTGATGACGTACCAGATCACCTACGCGGAAACCGAGGTGCCGGAAAGCGCCGGATACTTCCACGCCCAATGGCGCCGGGCCGTCACCAGCCGCGAGCATCCCGAATACACCATCCTGGACGGCGTGAAGGGACAGGGCCGCTACGTGGGCACCTTCCTGGCCTGGACGCAGCTTTCCGACGGCTGGTTCGGTGAGGGCGAGATCAAATTCTTCATGGACGGAGATGGCAGGTTTCCGACCATCAACGGCACCGGCACCGAGGACTACTTCATGGGCAGCTACGGATTTCCGGAGACTTACTCCACGCCCTACACCGGTTGCACGCTCAAGCATGCCAAAGACGGCCCGCCCAAGTGGAGCCTCTATCGCTGGCACCTGATGGACCCCATCAACTTCGATAGGGACCTGCGGGTGACCATCCAGGCGCTGGGCTGGTGGCCGAACGGAACCTACCAGCCGCTGGCCGACGACATCGCCTCGGTGGCCTACTGGTACCAGCGGGAGCCGCACGCGCCCTTCCCCAGGTTCGCGCCGGTTCCGCAGCGCTGGCCGAGGTGAGCCCGGGAAGGGGATCGCATCCGCCTGCCGTCCAATACGCTGGACGGCGTCCCGACACGTCCTGACCGGCGATTGACCCCGCAGGGGACGGTCAGATAGCATTGCCACACGCGCTCTGGTGTCACCGGCTCGCCCAAAGGAGATGCTATGTCCTGTCTGACGTCCCCTCGTCTGTGGACGCCCCTACTACTCGTGTTCGTCCTGAGCATTACCGCTGACATTCAAATCAGCCCGCTATGGGGCCAAACGACCTCGACGGAGATTCTGGGCCGCGTTTCCGATGCGAGCGGGGCGGTTATCCCCGGGGCCACCGTGACGATCACCCGCACCGCCACCGGAGAATCCCGCACGGCCACCACCAATCAGGCCGGGGATTACACCTTTCCCCTGATTGAGGTGGGCCTCTACACGGTCCGCTGCGAGTCGGCGGGGTTCCGCTCCTCGACGGTGACCGGCCTGCGGGTGGAGACCCAGCAGAAAGCGCGCGTCGACTTCACCATGCAGATCGGCGAGGTCACCGAGAAGATCGAGGTGGCGGCCTCGGCGGTCGCGCTGCAGACCGAGGACGCCTCCATCGGTTCGGTGGTGGAGAACAAGCGGGTGGTCGATCTGCCCCTGAACGGGCGCAACATCACCAACCTGGCCGTGATGACGCCCGGCCTGCAATTCGGCAGCCGCACCGGCCTCGCCGACGGGCAGGGCGGCTTCCCCATCCCCGGCACCGGCATCTCGGTCATCGCCAACGGCCAGAGAGAGATCAACCAGAGCGTCACCATCGACGGCGTGGAAGCCATCATGCCGCTGTACAACCACACCGCCTTCACACCCTCGGTGGACGCCCTGGAAGAATTCAAAGTGATGACCTCCTCGTATTCCGCGGAGTTCGGCCAGGGCGCCGGCGCGCACATTCAGGTCACGATGAAGGGAGGCACCAACCAGTTCCACGGCACGATGTTCAACTTCCTGCGGAACGAGAAACTGGACGCCGAGACCTACTTCCTGAATTTCGAGCTGGCTCCGGGGGCCAGCTGGCTGCCGAAAGATCGCCTGCGCCGCAACCAGTTCGGCACTTTCCTGAGCGGGCCGATCATCAGGAACAAGACCTTCTGGTCGTTCAACTACGAGGGTCGGCGCCAGATGAGCGAGTCGGTTGGAACCGCCTGGTGGCCCAACCAGGAGTTCCGCCGGGGCGACTTCTCGGCCCTGCTGAACCCCGCGGTCAATCCGAAGTCCGGCAGTCTCTATCGCGCGCCCATCGTCATCTACGACGCTCTAACCGGAATGCCGTTCGGCAACAATCAAATCCCCAGTTCGAGGCTGCACCGCGGGGCCCAAACCGTGATCGAAAAGTATCTCCCCATGCCCGATTTTCAGCAGACCGATATCCTGGACTTCACCGCACGGAGGACCATTCCCGTTCCCATTAATTCGAACCAGTATTTCGGCAGGATCGATCACAACTTCTCGGAGAAGGACCGCGTATTCGGGCGGGCCAACGTCGATTATTCCGACTGGCACCGCAACAACATCAATCCCAATTTCCCGGACCATCTCTACTCGACATCGTGGAACCTGGCCACGCAGTGGCTGCATGTTTTCAGCCCCACGGTAGTGAATGAATTCCGCTTCGGCACCAACTACTGGGGCGACGAGTTCCTCAACCCGCGTTCGGAGACCGACTTCGATCCTGACTCCCTCGGCATCGGAAAGTTCCGGGTGGCCACCGACAACAACCGCAAGCTGACGCCCATGGAGACCGGGATTCCGAGCATCGGCTTCACCATCGGAGACGCGGAAGGACGCTTCGACGACACGTACAACCATCAGTTCGCGGACAGCCTCTCGATCATCACCGGAAAGCACAACCTGAAGACCGGCTTCCAGTACAACCGGGTCACGCTGGATCGCTTCGCGGCCAACCTTTCGCGCGGCAACCTCAGTTTCGGAGCCAACGAAAGCGGCTTCGCGTTCGCCTCGTTCCTGCTCGGTTATCCCGCGCAGTCGAGCACCGCCGAAGGTTTGCCGGGCGTGAACCTGCGCCAGAACCGCACAGCCGCCTACATCACCGACGACTGGCGGGTAACTTCCCGGCTGACCGTCAACATGGGATTCCGCTGGGACTACTACGGCAACTCGGTAGACAGCCTGGGCGGCCTGCGCACGCCCGACTTCGGCATCCGCGCGCCGTGGTACACCGGCCCGAACGGCGAAAAGATCCCGACCATCTATCCGGCCAGCGTGCGCAGCGCCGAAGCCCGGGTCAAGATCTGGCAGCAGTCGCCGGGATTCTTCCAGCCCCGTCTCGGCATCGCCTACCGGCCCCTGGACAAGTGGGTAATTCGGATGGGAGCGGGACAGTTCTCCAGCGTGCAGTTGCTGGTCAACACCAGCCACCTCAACCTGGTGCCTCCCTTGTCGGGCTTCCAGCAACTGAATGCCGTCACCGATGCCGCCGGCTCTGTGACGGTCCCGGCCGGAGGGCGAACCTACACGCTTCCAACCCGCAAGTTCCGCAGCGGCATCACGCCGATCACCCTCGACGACCCGTTCGGCGGTGGCGTTGCCCGAACCAGTGCTCTCAGTATCCGCTATATGCCCGACGACCGGAAGGACAGCGATGTGTGGCAGTGGAGCTTCGATATCCAGCGCGAACTGCCCTACTCCACCGCCTTCACCATCGGCTATGTCGGCAGCAAGAACACCCATGTGCCGAACAACGACGGCGCCTTCAACCAGGCCACACCCTCGCCGGACACCAATTTCCAGCCCCGCCGCCGGTTTCCCTACATCTACGACCCGGCCCAGCCGGAGAAAGGGATTCAGTCTCTCGGCGCGGTCAGCTACTACGGCACTTACGGCAACGGCTTCTATCACGGATTGCAGGCCAAGCTAGAAAAGCGGTACGCCAACGGCATCTCTTACGGGCTCGCCTATACCTTCAGCAAGTCGCACGGCGACGGGGAGGACGGAGCCAACGAAGGCAGCGGCCTGCAGAATATCAACGACCGTCTTGGCTCGCGCGGCCGCAGGGCCTTCGACCAGCGTCACGCGGCGGTGTTCCACTGGGTGTGGGCGCTGCCCTTCGGCAAGTCGCTGCGGGGCGTGCCGGCCGCCGTGCTGAAGGGCTGGCAGACCAACGGCATCGTCACTCTCCGGACGGGTTTCCCCTTCACTCCCGCGGGGGGCGACTTGAACACGGGCGGCGGGGACATCCGTCCCGACCGCTTGCGGGACGGCGCGCTCGAGAATCCCACCCGCCAGCTGTGGTTTGACCCGACCGCCTTCCAACGGGTTACCTGCAACATCCCGTCCCGGCCCGACCTGTGCCACTTCGGCAACTCGGGGCGCGGCATCCTGGACACGCCGGGACAGCGCAACCTGGATGTTTCCGCCTTCAAAGACTTCCAGATCACGGAGCGGTTCTCTTTGCAGTTCCGCGCCGAGTTCTTCAATGCGCTGAACACGCCGTACTTCGGGGCGCCCAACAACCTGAGCTACACCAGCGTGAATGCCATCACCCCGGACGGGCCGCGCGTCGGCGAAATCCGCGGGCTGCGGACCAGCATGCGTATCGTGCAGCTTGCGCTAAAGTTGTACTTTTAGCCAGTGCCAGCATGAAGCATACAAGTTTGCCTATCCTCCTGGCCGCTCTGGCCGCGGCCCCGTTGTGGCCGCAGGGTGTCGAGTATCCGGCGGTGAAGTTCCGGAGTAACTACCTCGCCAGCTACTACCTCACCCATTCTCCGACTGCCACGCCATGGTGGCCGGCCTGGTCTCCGGACGGCAAATGGATCGCCGTTTCGCTGCACGGCTCGATCTGGAAGGTGGATCCGGCCAGCGGCGCCGCGGTGCAGTTGACCGCGGACCGCAAGCTGCACTCCTCGCCCTGCTGGTCGCCGGACGGGCGCTGGATCGTGTACACGGCCGACGATGACTGGCGCTCGATTCAACTCGAAATCCTGAACGTGGAAACAGGCGAGATCCGCAAGCTGACCGGGGATGAGCAGGTCTACCTCGATCCCGTCTTCTCGCCCGACGGAACGCGCCTGGCGTACGTCTCGTCGCAGCCCAACGGGAACCTGAATGTCTTCAGCCGCCCCATTCTCGATGGCCGCTGGACCGGCGAACCACTGGCCGTCACCCGGGATCACGATTTCGGCAGCCCGCGCCTGTACTTCAGCAACTGGGATATCCATATCCAGCCAGCCTGGCTGCCGGGCGGCAAGGAACTGCTGCTGCTCTCGAACCGCGGCATCGCCCTCGGTTCGGGCGCGCTCTGGCGCGTGCCGCACCAGGAGGACGCCATGTCGCGCGGGCGCATCGTCCTCGACGAGCAGACGCTCTACCGCCCCCGGGCCGATGTCTCGCCCGACGGCACGCGGCTGATCTTCT
>JADZAF010000101.1 GCA_020852755.1 Bryobacterales bacterium | reverse complement strand
GTCGGCCTCAGCGACCAGCCTGGGGGCCACCCTGGTATGCTGCAATGAGAACTGGGGGGCGCTACGGCGAGCAAAGTGTTACCGATGTCGCCGGTCTAAAGTGTTACCCATGTCCCCGGCCGTTCACTCGAAAACCGCTCCCTCCGGTCGCGGCTCGGTATGCCGGCACGAACGCGGGGCAAGCATGGCGCCGCAGGTCGCGATTTACAATAGCGCCATGATGCGAACCTTTTCGCGCTGGCTGGTGATCGCCGCGGCCGCTGCCCGGCTGGCCGCGCAGGCTCCGGACCGGCTGCCGGGCACCTCGCTGCTCGACTGGCAAGGGGAGTTGGACCTCCGGATGATGGAGGGCGCCCACCGGTTCGTCGAGCGCAAGATCGCCGAATCGGTCGAGACGCGCCAGCGGCACTGGAAGCGGGACCTCTCCTCCCGCGAGGCGTACGAAAGCTCCATCGCCGCGAACCGCGCGCGGTTTCTGGAGAAGACCGGCGTGGTGGACAAGCTGGCGGAGCCCGCTCTGGAACGCTACAGCGGCGATTCCAGCCTGGCTCCCCTCGCCCGCACGGACCGCTACCGCGTTTCCCGGGTGCGCTGGTCCGTGCTCGAGGGAGTACACGGGGAAGGGCTGCTCCTGGAGCCGCCGGCCAAACCCGCGGCTTACGTGATCGCCCTGCCGGATGCCGATCAGACGCCGGAGCAGCTTGCCGGCCTCGCGTCCGGCATACCCCCCGAGTCGCAGTTTGCGCGCGTGCTGGCGGAGTCCGGCTGCCTGGTCCTGGTTCCTACCCTGGTCAGCCGCGGCACGCGGTGGTCCGGGCGGCCCGATCTTCGCATGTCCGGCCAGCCGCACCGCGAATGGATCTACCGCCAGGCATTCCACATGGGGCGTCACATCATCGGCTATGAGGTTCAGAAGGTGCGGGCCGCCGTGCGGTGGATGGGGCGGCGGGATGCGAACGCGAAGATCGGCGTGGCCGGATACGCCGAGGGCGGGCTGGTCGCCTTCTACGCCGCGGCAGCCGATCCGCGCATCGATGCGGTGCTGGTAAGCGGCTATTTCGACTCCCGCCAGAAGGTGTGGGCGGAGCCGGTCTACCGCAACGTATGGGGGCTGCTGGAGGAGTTCGGCGACGCCGAGATCGCCTCCCTCATCGCTCCCCGGACGCTGGTGGTCGAGTTCAGCCGGCCGCCGGAGATCCAGAGCCCCAAGGGCGATCTGACCGCGCCCGCCTACGGGACAGCGCAGGCCGAGTTCGCGCGAATCGACAAGCTGACCCGACCCGGCTTTCAGCCCAAGTCGTTCGTGGCCGGCCCGCGGCCCGGCGACTACACGAGTCCCGGTTCCCGGGATGCTCTCTCGCGGTTCCTCTCGCCAATGGGCGCGCGGCTGATTCCCTCCAGGACGGCGTCACGGCCGGCCGGGACGGGCGGCTCGTTCGACCCCGAACAGCGGCAGATGCGGCAGGTCAAGGAACTGGAAGCTCACGTCCAGATGCTGGTGAGCGAGTCGGACCGGGTGCGCAGCCGGTTCTTCATGCTGAAGGCCGAACCGCAGCTCGCCCTGGGCTCGTGGTCCACCCGGCAGCGGCACTCGACTCTCGATCCGGCCCGCTTCATCGGGAACGCCCGCTGGTATCGCGAGTATTTCTGGAAGGAAGTAATCGGGCGGTTCGACGAGCCCTTGGCGGCGCCCAATGCGCGCACCCGGAAGATCTACGACACGGAGCGGTACACCGGCTACGAAACGGTGCTCGACGTGTGGCCGGACGTGTTCGCCTGGGGCACGCTCCTGGTGCCGAAGAACATCCGGCCCGGGGAGCGCCGGCCGGTGGTGGTGTGCCAGCACGGGCGCAACGGCTTGCCCAAGGACACCATCGAGGTGGCCGGGAATGCCTATAACCGTTTCGCGGCGCACCTGGCGGAAGAGGGATTCGTGACGTTCTCCCCGCACAACCTCTATCGCGGCGAAGACCGCTACCGCTACCTGAGCCGCAAGGGCAACGGCGTCAAGGCCTCCCTGTTCTCGTTCATCGCCGGCCAGCACGACCAGGTTCTGCGCTGGCTGGAGACGCTCCCGTTCGTCGACGGGTCGCGGATGGCCTTCTACGGCCTCAGCTACGGAGGCGAGACGGCCGTGCGTGTCCCGGCGATTCTGGAACGTTACGCGCTTTCGATCTGTTCGGGCGATTTCAACCAGTGGACCCGGAAGGTGGCGGCAACCGGCGAAGACTTCAGCTTCATGTACACCATCGAATGGGAGATGCCGTACTTCAACATGGGCAGCACCTTCGATTACGCGGAGATGTCGTACCTCATCTTCCCCAGGCCGTTCATGGTGGAGCGCGGCCACCACGACCTGGTCGGCCGGGACCACTGGGTGGCATACGAGTACGCGAAAACCGCGTGGCTGTACGCGCAGTTCGCCATGGCGGACCGCACCGCGATCGAATACTTCCAGGGAGGCCACGCGATCAACGGCCAGGGGACGTTCGAGTTTCTGCGCAAGCATCTCGGCCGTCCGGGAAAGGAGTGAGCGCCATGCGGCGAAGAGAGATTCTTCTGGCTCCGTTCGCGGCGCGCCTGCGCAGCGCCGAGCCGGAACAGCCCAGCACTTTTCCGTACAAGAGGGTGGACGGCTGCGAGGTCCGCTTGGACGTCTACGCCGGTCCCCCAGGGGATGCCGCCCCGGTGGCGGTATGGATTCACGGCGGCGCCCTGATCATGGGCTCGCGCAGGCTTTCGCCCCGCTCCGCGGTGTTGCGGTCGCTGCTCGAAGCGGGCTTCCGGGTGGTGTCGATCGACTACCGCCTGGCGCCGGAGACCAAGCTGCCCGGGATCATCGACGATGTACGGGACGCCTTCCGCTGGATCCGCGACCGGGCGGGCGCCCTGCGGATCGACCCGGCGCGCCTCGCGGTCTGCGGTGGTTCGGCGGGCGGCTACCTGACGCTCATGACGGGTTTCCGGGTGAATCCGCGCCCCAGGGCCCTGGTCTCGTTCTGGGGATACGGCGACATTGCCGGAAGGTGGTACTCGCGGCCCGATCCCTTCTATCTCAAGCAGCCGGCCGTTTCGCGCGAGGAGGCGCTGGCCGCCGTCGGCAAGAGCTGCATCTCGGAACCGGCGGAGAAGAACAGCCGGGGCCGCTTCTATCTCTACTGCCGCCAGCAGGGCCTTTGGCCCAGGCAAGTGACCGGACACGATCCCGATTCCGAGGACCGCTGGTTCGACGGCTACTGCCCGATCCGCAACGTGAGCCGCTCCTATCCGCCCACGTTACTGGTGCACGGCACGGCCGACACGGATGTGCCGTTCGAGCAATCGAAGTTGATGGCGGAACGCCTGGCACGCGCGGGAGTCGAGCATCGCCTGCTGGTTGTGCCCGACGGGTCGCACGGCCTCGGCAATCAAAGCCTCGCGGAACAGGACCGGATCTATCGTGAAGCGGCGGCTTTCCTGAAGGAGCGCGTCTGATCCTGTCCATCGGTCGCCCGCTCCCTCCAGCCGCGACCCGGGATGCGGCCGTGTCCGCGCTCGGTCAGGAGAAGAAGACGCGTTCCGCGGCGCCGGCCATGAGCCAGTGGCGGTCGGCTTTGGAGATGCCGTCCAGCCGTTTCTCCAGCAGTTCCACGGAGCCTTTGTAGGTGTGGCCTTTTTCCACCTGGTAGGGGCAGTCGGTGGCCCACATCAGCCGTTGCGGGCCGTAGGCGTCGATCAGGCGGCGCACCATGGGCAGCAGGTCGGTGTAAGGATACTGTTTCTTTCCGAGCGCGTAAAAGGCCGAGAGCTTGACGTGCGTCTTGCGGTGGCGCGCCATGGAGCAGAGCTGCTGGAGATCGGCCTCGCGGATTTCGCCGTCGGCTCCGATGCGCGCGAAGTGGTCGATGACCACCGGCGTTTCGGGAAACTTCGCGCACATGCGGTCCAGCGCGGGCAAGGCGTCGGGGTTGAGCAGCGGGCACATGGCCAGGCTTTCCTCCGCGCCGCAGCGCCACATGGCGGCCATGCCGGGCGAGTCCAGCCATCCGGCCACGTCGCGGCCCGGCGAGATGCGGAAGCCGCGCACGCCGCCCTTCTTCAACTCCCGCATGCGGGCGGCCACGTCCGGGGCCCGGGAGTCCACGATGGCCACGCCGCCGAAAACGCCGGGGTGGCCCTTCATGACATCCAGCATGTAGCGGTTGTCGAAGTTGTAGTAGCTCATCTGGATGAGCACGATGCGCGAGACGCCGCACGGCCGGGCGTGCCGCAGCAGTTCCTCGGGGGTGAAACTGGGCGGCTGCATCTGCTCGGGACGGTAGCCCGGCGCGATGGGATAGCGCTGGAGATCGGAAGTCCAGACGTGCACGTGCGCGTCGATATAGCCTTTCGCGGCGGCGCTGCCGGATTGCGCCAGAGCGGACATGGTTCCTCCCAGGAATAGGCGGCGTGAAAGGTTCGGCATGAAAATCGAGTCTAACACCAATGCTACAATCGGGCAGACCGAGGTGAACATGGAACGGGCTATGACACGACGGGAATTGATCGCCGGCAGCGTGGCCGCCGCACTGGGCAAGGCGGCGCACGGGGCCGCGCCGGTCCAGGAGTACCGGCGGGGCGGCATGGTGTACCGGCGGCTGGGAAAGACGGACATCTACGTTTCGCAGCTGGGGTTCGGCTCGCACACCGACCCGCAGTACAAGCGCAACACGAAGTGGGGCAGCGTGCTCAACGAGGAAGGCCAGGCGCGGCGCGACCGGCAGCTGGCGCGGGCCTTCGACCTGGGGGTCAACCTGGTGGACACCTATGAGAACTGCGGCCAGGTGGAGCCGTTCGCGCGCCTGATCCGGGGGCGGCGCGACAAGGTGCTGGTTTCCTACTGCCGGCAGTTCCCCATGTTCGTGGGAGAGAACATCGACCGGGCCGCGAAGGCGTACGGGCACGTGGACCTGTACCGCATCTACGTGGGCGACGGCGACACCGTGGACGGCCGCATCCTGGAGGACTGGGACGTGCTGCGCAAGGCCAAGGAGGCCGGCAAGGTACGGTCCATCGGCATCGCCACGCACAGCGAGCGCATGATGCTGGCGGCGCTGCGCGAACTGGAGGGCATGGACTACGTGATGTTCCCGTACAACTTCATCCATGCCCGGGCCGACTACAGTCAGTTCCTGCCCGCGGCCGTCAAGCAGGGGGTGGGGCTGATCGCCATCAAGCCCATGGCGGCCGGGTCGATTGTGAACCTGGACCCGCGGGCCAAGCCGGGCGCGGCCCGGCCGGAGAGCGAGAAGTTCCAGCTCTACCAGGCGAAGTACCGGCCGCTGCTGCCGGCCGTGGTGACGGAGCTGACCAAGAGTCTGCAACGGCTGCCCGAGGAAACGCTGTGCCAGGCTTCGGTGCGCTTCGTGTATTCGAGGCCGTTTATCGCCAGCGCGCTGGCCGGCATGTTTGACGATCAATGGGTGGAGGACAACTACGCGGCGCTCGCCCGCCACCTGACCCTGAGCCGCGAGGAGACCGCGGCGCTGGACGCGGCCCGGATCCTGTCCGGCGCCACCCAGCGAAAATGGCTGCCGCCGCACTACCAATGGTTGGATGAACGATGGCGCGTTTGACGATGATGGGAGCGGCCCTGGCCGCCGCGTTCGCGGCCTGGGCCGGGCAGCAGCCGGCTGCCCGGACGGAGTTGCAGCAGGCGGGTGTGTGCGCCCGCTGCCACGTGGTTTCGGTGCTGGAATGGGGGATCTCCGGGCACCGCAAGACGGCCACGGATTGCGTGGCCTGCCACGGCGAGAGCCGCGGCCACGTGATCAACGAGCGCAACGAGGTCAAGCCGGACCGCATTCCCCGCGGAACGGCGGTGGCCGGGCTGTGCATCACCTGTCATCAGGGCGGGTGCCCCAAGACCAAGGCCAAGGCGTCGTGCGGAGACTGCCATCATTTTCATGCCTTGGTGAATCCCAAGCAGCCGCCTTCCCAGGTCCAGGATGCGCCGCCGCCGCCCAAACCCGCGGCAAGGAAACCGGCCCGGCGCGTTCCGCAGGGCTTGGAAGCGGCCGGCGGCGAGTTCGACGCCACCACCGGTTTGCCGAAGGCGGTGACGGTGGCGAACGTGGGAATGGCGATGCTGCTGGCTCCGGGGGGCGAGTTCGACATTGGGGACGAGCGCTGGGAGAACACGCGGCCGGTGCACACGGTGCGGGTCGAGCCGTTCTACCTCGGCAAGTTCGAAGTAACCCAGGCGGAGTGGAAGCGGGTGATGGGACAGAACCCGAGCGCGCAGCCCGGCGACGCGCTGCCGGTGGAGCGGGTTTCCTGGCAGGATTGCCAGGCGTTCCTCGCGAAACTGAACGAGCAGGTGCCCGGCGGCGGGTTCCGGCTGCCGACCGAAGCCGAGTGGGAGTACGCCTGCCGGGCGGGCCGGGCGCCGGTGGAGGGAGAAGCGCTGGCGCGGGTCGCGTGGTATCGCGGCAACTCCATGGTGGCGGAGAAGGCGGGGGGAGAGTTTCAGCAGACCGAGGCCTGGGCGCCGCGGGCGGTAGGGACGCGCGAGGCGAACCCGTGGGGCTTCCACGACATGCAGGGGAATGTGTGGGAGTGGTGCTCGAGCCTGTTCCGGCCGTATGTGTACAAGGCCGAGGACGGGCGCGAGTCGCCGGGCGCGGCGGGCATGCGGGTGATGCGGGGCGGGGGGTACGCGGATGCGGCGGATTCGCTGCACCCGGCCTTCCGGCACGCCGAGCGGCCGGACAGAAGGCTGCGGTGGAACGGGCTGCGGGTGGCGCGGAGCGTGCGGGGCGAGTGAGGAGGGCGGCGCGCTACGGGCGTGAGGCAGCGCGGTGGAGGCGGGGTTTGTGTGTAGCGGAGATGGGCGCGGTTTCCGAGTGGCGCGTGACACGGACAGGATAGTCGGGAGCGTATGGTTAGCACAGCAGCAGACGGCTAGAATAGAGGTAGTCGTATGGCCAAGACCTATCATGTATACCCATGGGATGGGACGTGGGCCGTTAAGAAGGAAGGCGTCACTGCCAAGACTTACCGCACGCAGAGGGAAGCGATCAAAGCTGCCAGAATGACTGCAAAGACGGCGGCTGGCGGTCAACTGGTTATCCATGGGAGAGACGGAAGAATTCGCAAGCACGAAACCTACGGAATGGCCCTAATCCAAGATCCGCCGAAGAAGAGTCGCTTAGCCAAACGGATTGGCCGTGCGGTCGGCGCGGTTGCCCTCAGGCGGATGCAATCCGATTTGCGTTCTCCCCGTGTCATCCCGCCTGAGAAGTAGCCACGTCTTCATCAACTGCCCCTTTGACGCCGCTTACCGGCCGATCCTGAATGCTATTCTCTTCGCTGTTTGGCTGCAAGCGGTTTGGTCCGCCAAATCAAGGCAGGAAGCGCACCCTGGTCCTTGACAGTGATCAATACCGCTACCGCCAATTCATCTCCGATATTTCAGGGCAGGGCATCAGAGCGCACGGCGGAGATCCGGAACGAGCGATTCGCGCTGTCCGGGACTGGCTGCAGGCAGCGTCGAAACGCAAGGGCCTGCCTGGGGGCGGTGAGATTGTCGGACGATACCGGCGATTCCAGAATGACCTTCCGGCAATATGCGCGGAAGCAGGCTTGGAGGAGGACCGCCTGACCTTCATCGACCTCTCGACTCAGGTCAGGGATTGGTTGCGCACGAACCGGTAGGCGCTGTGGTACGCTGCCATCCGCCACTTGAGATGTTCCGGTCACGCTCGGTGTCACCCCCAATTGAGCCCTGCTCGCCGGTCCACACGGCGGATATGTTCCGCTGCTTCCTCTCGCAACGCGGATTCAATTCTCATAGCTCTCGGCGTTGATCCGCCGGTTCCACACCGCGATTCGCGAGAACCGGAAGAGGCACGGCGAAGACCAGTCCTCGCATCTAGGGGGAGCGCCCCTTTCCGAGCCGTGACCAAAGGGAGCGGTTGAGTTTTCTCACGCCTTACTCCCAAGAACCGCTCAACCGAGCTCATCAGTCAGGGCGCTCTCCAGGAGCATCAGTCATCCCTCCCGCACCGTGCGCGGCCATCCCGCTTCTGCTCTCAACGGAGCGGCGGGTACATCGCCGGCGGCCGGTCGAGAGCCACCTGCTCGACGCCGGTCCAGGGCACGTACTCGGGGCGCTGGCGGCTGCCGGTGAAGATCAGTATGCCGGCATTCCCGCGACCAAGGTCGCCGGCGCATTCGAACTGCAGTTCTTCGCCACTGTGCAGGGTCACTCGGGCGACCCCGGCGCCGCGCGCTTCCGGGACCTGGAGCACGATTGAGGAGATCAGGCCGAAGGGGATGGTGTAGTCGACGCCCCCGGATGGGGCGTCGAGCGTTTCGGTGAACTCGCTCTCGTCGAGGTCGTAGACCAGCCGGCCGGCGAGACGGCGGCCGTCGCGGGTGGTGACGCTGCCCGTGAGCGGGCCACCCGGAGGGAAGTCCTCGTAGGCGGGGCCGCTGCCGCCGGGGCTGAAATCCACGCGGTCGAAGCCGTCCCAGGAGACCAGCACCCGGCCGTAGCGCGGATCGTCGACGTAGACCCCGCGATTGCCCTGGCCGACTGCGCGGGCGCCGGAAAGCTCGACGTCGCGGCCGTCGACGAGCGTCACCAGGGAACTGCCGGGCGAGCGGCGCGCGATGGAACGGATGGCGTCGAAACGAATGCTGCGTTCATGGCCGGCGCTGAGGCCGGTGAGTTCGTCGGAGCCCAGGCACTTCTCCCGGTCCCACTGCAGAAAGCCGGTGAAGTCAACGCCCTGCCGCGTGCGAACCGTACCGTGCAGCCGGCCGGGGATGGCGCCGGACCGGGCGGCGGGGAGGAGTTCGATCACGTGGATTCGCAGGCTGTCGAGGCGGGCCACGCCTCGCGTGCGGTCCCACACCCGCACGCCATCGTCGAAGTCGCTGGCGGAGAAGCGGTCGAGGTCGAACACGGTCCCGCTCTTGAGCGTCACCCGCACGTCACGGCCGCTCGCCTCGATGCGCGCGATGTCGCCGAAGCGCGCCATGAAGAGCCGGCCGAGGTCGAGCGGGCGCTCGCGGCCGGCGATCTCAACCCCGAAGATCTCGATCGGGCGGCGCTCCTTCGGCAGCCGCTCGGGCGGCACGTGGGCGGCCCAGAGGTTCTCTCGCTTGGCGCCATTGAAGTAGTCGCCCCAGAAGGCCTCCTCGCCGCCTCCCCAGCGCAGCCGCCCCTCGTAGGCGGCGCCGTCCAGGGTGCTGATGCGGCCGTAGATGAGGCTCGGGTGGGCCTGCTCTGCGGCCGGGACAGCGGCTGCGGGCGAGGCCGCCGGGGCGGTGTCGGCGCGCTGCCTGAGTGCCCGGTAGCCGGCGGCGAGGGCGATCAGCACGAGGCCGGTGGCGAGCGCTCCGCCTATGCCCCTGCCTCTCTTCATGGGCGGCTCTCGGCGGACGACAGGAAACGCAAGCCGCGCAGGTCCGATATGCGAGCGCTGGGACTCATGGTTCTCTCACCGGCCGGCCGGATTCCAGCATCGCAATGTACTTTACCATGCCAAGTAAGCCAACGGCAAGGCTGCTGGAGGCTCTGGAGATACCCGCGTCCCATTTTCGGACGCCTCGCACCCGGGAGCGATCAATTGGACGGCCGCTCCATCAAGGAAAAGCAAGAACCTGGAGCCGGAAGCGAAACTGCTCTCCAGTACGGGAACTCCATGCGAGACGTCCTTGAAGACCTCCGGCGCGCGGCGCGCGTGCTCCGCCGGACCCCGGCCTTTACCGCGGTTGCAGTCCTGACTCTGGCGCTCGGCATCGCTGCCACCACGGCCGTCTTCGGCTGGATCGACGGCATCGTCCTGCACCCGTTGCGCACCGCCGCTGACGACGGGCAACTGGCGGTTCTCGAAGCCGTCCGGCCCAACGGCATCGAGAACGCCAATGTGTCGTATGCCGACTGCCTCGACTTCCAGCACAGCCTCCGAAGCATCTCCGGACTGGCCCTGAGCCAGCAGGGCCCCGCCTCGCTCGACGACGGCGAGAACGCCTACTCGGCGTGGTTCGAACTGGTCACCGGAAACTACTTCGACGTCCTGGGCGTGAAGCCAGTCCTGGGCCGCGCGTTCGTCCGCGAAGAATACGGCGACAAGGCCGCAGCCTTCACGGCAGTCGTCAGCCACCGGCTGTGGCGGCACTATTTCCGCAGCGACCGCTCCGTTCTCGGCCGCACGGTGCGCATCAACCGGCACCAGGTCACGATTGTGGGAGTGGCTCCTCCGGAATTTCAGGGCGATATTCCGGGGATCGCCCTGGACGGCTGGATCCCGGCTCCGCTGGCCGGCGAACGCGAGCGCGATGCGCGCGGCTTCCGGGCCATCGTCAGGCTCAAGCCCGGCGTCACTGTGTCCCAGGCAAGTGCGGAAGCGGCGACGGTTGCCGCGCGCCTGGCCCGCGCTTTTCCGAAGACCAACGAGGGGATCGGAGCCCGGATCGTACCGGTCTGGAAGGGGCAGTCGGGGCTCTCCGGCGTTTTGGCATCACCGCTGTCCATCCTGGGCGCGGCCTGTGGACTGCTGCTGCTGATCGCGTGCGCGAATGTCGCCAATCTTCTGCTGGCCCGTTGCGCAGCCCGGCAGGCGGAGTTCGGGATCCGCGCCGCCCTGGGCGCGGGCCCGGGCCGGTTAGGCCGCCAACTGGTCTCCGAAAGCCTGCTTCTGGCGGCCCTGGCCACGCTGGCCGCGCTGCCTCTCGTGTCGTGGTCTCAGGACGTCCTCGCGTCTCTCGTGCCGCCCACCGGGCTGCCGCTCAATTTCAACCTTCACCCCAGCGCCCGGGTGTTCCTCTTTGCCGTGCTGGCCTGCCTGGCCTCGGCCCTGATTTCGGGTCTGCCGCCCGCATTCCAGCCGGCGCGGCGCAACCTGGTGGAGGCGCTGAAGCAGGGGGGACGAGGCGAAACACAGGGCGGGTACTCGCGGCGCGTCTCCGGGCTGCTGGTGGCCGCCCAGGTGGGGCTGGCGCTCGCGGCTTTGGTGACGCTGGGGCTGTTTCTGCGGAGCCTTTACGCACTGCGGACGACTCCGGCCGGTTTCGATCACCGCAACGTAACGGTTTGCCGTCTTTTCCTGGTCACGAATAACTACAGCGCCGGCGAGGAGCAGCAGTTCTCACGGCGGCTCCGCGAGCGACTGCTGGCCGCGCCGGGCGTGACCGGCGCCGCCTATTCCGACTCGATCCCGCTCGGTTTCGGCCGCGGGCAGTCGGGCGAAATTGCCATTGAAGGGTATGCGCCGAAGCCCGGCGAGAACCTGGAGGTGCGCCGCGCTTCAGTGTCGCCCGGCTACTTCGACCTGCTGCGGGTGCCGCTTCTGGCCGGGCGCGATTTCCGGCCCGAGGACAACGCAGAGGCGCCCCGCGTGATGATCGTCAACGAGTCCTTCGCGCGGCGCTTTTTCCAGGGACGCGACCCCGTGGGGCGCCGGGTGCGTACGGATGGCACGGCATTCACGATCGTGGGAATGGTGAGGGACAGCAAGTATTCCAGCCTGTCCGAAGCGCCGCAACCCTACTTCTATATTTCCTTCGACCAGGTGCACCACGGCAGCGGCGATGGCGGCGTGGCCCTCTATGCCCGGACCCAGGGAGATGCGCGCGGCTTCGTCCCGGTGCTGCGCCGCGAGATGTCGGCCATTGATCCGAACTCGGCGGGTCTGACGGCCATGCCCCTGTCCGACTACATCTCGGCTGCCTGGTTCGGGCCTCGGCTCGCCTCGTTGTTGCTTGGAGTGCTCGGCCTGATTTCCCTGTTGCTTGCCGGTGTAGGTCTGTATGCCGTCATGGCTTACTCGGTCAGCCGGCGGACGCGGGAAATCGGAATTCGCATGGCGTTGGGCGCCCGGCCGGAAGGCGTTCTCCGAATGATCATGGGGCGAGGCTTGTTGCTGGCATTGTCGGGCATCGCCGCCGGGCTCGGCATCGCCGCGCTGGCGACGCGGCAGGCCGCGCCTCTGCTGTACCGGGTGAATCCGCTGGACCCCGTGACCATGGCGGGAGCCGCGCTGTTTCTGACCGGGGTTGCCGTGCTGGCAAGCCTGATTCCAGGACTGCGCGCGACACGGGTGGACCCGCTGGTGGCGCTGCGCCAGGAGTGAGTGCGTAGTGGGAAGTGCCTCAACGGGCGCGGGGCTTGCGTACAATATACCGCATGATATATCATACGATATATGATGCGATCGGAATGGAAGTCTTACGGCCCTTGGCCCTGGATGGGCGGCCTGGCCTACGGCCGCCGGTTCTTCGAGTCCGGCGAAGTCCGGCTCGCCATCCTTTCCCTGCTCAGCGACGGCCCCAAGCATGGCTACCAGCTCATGAAGGACCTGGAAGAACGTTCCGGCGGCCTTTACAGGGCCAGCGCGGGCAGCATCTACCCGACCCTGCAGCAATTGGAAGACGAGGACCTGATCCGCTCGGATCAGCAGGACGGCAAACGCGTCTACAACCTTACCGACGCCGGCCGGAGTGAGCTGGAGAAGAATGCGGACGGCGTGCGGCGCATCTGGGAACGCGCGCAGAAATGGGAGGAGTGGGGGCAGTACATGCACCCCGAAATCTTCTCCGTGCTGAAGCCCATGGGCGGCTTGATGCAGGCGGCCTGGCGGGCGGCTGCGCGGGCCTCCGGCAAGAACGATCTGGAGGAACGCGTTCGGGAGATTCTGAATCGCGCGCGGCAGGAACTGGACCAGGTGTGAGCCGTCGCGGGTGACAATGCTGCCCGCGCCGGTCAACGGGCCTTGAGCCGGTTCGCACGCCCGGCCGCGTCCGGAGGATCGCCGGCAGCAGCCCGCCGCAAGCCGGAAGTGTGCGCGGCCGGATGTATAATCGGTCACCGGAACGTGGAAAGGACGGACGAATGATCGATCGCATTTCGGGCGGCTGCGCGTGTCTGGCGGTGCTGCTGGCGGCGGCCTGCGGCCCATCGCAGAGGGCGGATTTGATCGCGCACGGCGGTAAGATCGTGACCGTCGATCCGCAATTCCGGATCGCGCAGGCGATCGCGGTGCGGGGCGGCCGAATTCTGGCGGTGGGAAGCGACGGCGAAGTCTTGCGGCTGGCGGGACCGGACACAGTCCGGGTCGACCTGCAAGGCAGGACGGTGCTGCCGGGACTGATGGATTCGCACACCCACGTGGTCAGCGCCGCCATGTACGAGTTCGACCACCCCGTGCCCGAGATGGAAACCATCGGCGACGTGCTCCAGTACATCCAGTCGCGCGCCGCCGCTTCGAAGCCGGGGGAGTGGATCGAACTCTCCCAGGTCTTCATCACGCGGTTGAAGGAACAGCGCTATCCGACCCGGCAGGAACTGGACCGGGCGGCGCCTCGCAACCCGGTGGTCTTCAGCACGGGGCCGGACGCGTCGCTCAACTCGCTGGCTCTGAAGCACAGCGGCATCGACAGGAATTTCCAGATTACCGACGGCCGGCCGGGGCGCATCGAGCGGGATCCGAAGACCGGCGAACCGACCGGCATCCTGCGCAGCTGCTCCCGGTTCATCAAACGCCCGGCCAGGCAAAGGACGCCGTCCGGCGACGACTACCTCAAGCGCGTCAGGATGCTGCTGGCCGATTACAACTCGGTGGGCATCACCAGCATCGCCGACGGCGACACGAGCGAGGAGGAACTGGAACTCTTCCGGCAGCTCAAGGCGCGGGGAGAACTGACCTGCCGCACGTTCGCGGCGCTGCATGTGGATGCGCAGATGCCGGTGGAGAAGATCGAGGCGCGGATCCGGGCGGCTGCGCAAAACCCGCTGCACCGGCCCGACAACATGCTGTGGCTGGGAGGCATCAAGTCCTATCTGGACGGCGGGATGCTGACGGGGAGCGCCTACATGCAGCAGCCCTGGGGCGTGAGCCGGGTGTACTCGATCGCCGATCCGCAATACCGAGGCATGCTCTACATCCCGGCGGACCGCCTGTACCGGATGGCCCGGACGGCCCTGGAAAACGGCCTGCAATTCACCGTGCACGCGGTGGGGGACGGGGCGGTCGCCGCCATCGTGGATGCCTACGAGCGCGTGAACCGCGACCTGCCGGTGCGGGACCGGCGGCCCTGCATCACCCACGCCAACTTCATCGGCCCGGAGTCGCTGGAGAAGATGGGGGCGCTGGGAGTGGTGGCCAACCTGCAGCCGGACTGGCTGTACCTGGACGGGGCCACGCTGCTGAAGCAGTTCGGCGAGGAGCGCATGGCCCACTTTCAGCCCTACCGGACGCTATTCGAAAAGGGTGTGACGGTGGGCGGAGGCTCGGACCACATGCAGAAGATCGGCAGCTTCCGCTCGATCAACCAGTACAATCCGTTCCTGGGGATGTGGATCACGCTGACGCGCCGGCCGCGCTGGACCAGCCAGCCGCTTCACCCGGAACAGCGCATCAGCCGGGAGCAGGCCATACGGCTGTATACCACCAACAACGCGTACCTGATGTTCGCGGAGAAGGAGAGGGGTTCTCTGGAGCAGGGGAAACTGGCGGATTTCATCGTGCTGAACACCGATATCCTCACGTGCCCGGAGGATGAGGTGAAGAACATCGAGGTGGAGCGGACGTACCTGGGCGGCAGGCTGATCTACGAGCGCCGCGGCGGCGCGAGTGCCGCCGCGGCGCGCTGAGAGCTTGCGCCGCCGGAGAGGTTAGCTGTAGATCCAGTCCTGCGAGCGCTCCTTGTCCCACTGGGGGGTGGGCTCGAAGTAGCCGGGTTCCAGCAGGTGCTGCTTGACGGCTTCCTCGTTCAGGGTGAATCCGAGGCCGGGGCCGTCGGGCACCTTGACGTAGCCCTTGTTGCAGATGGGCTTCTCGACGCCGTCCACCAGACTGTCCCACCAGGGGATGTCCACGGAGTGGTTCTCCAGCACCAGGAATCCCTCGGTGGCCGCTGCGCAGTGCACGTTGGCGAAGTTGGCCACCGGCGATCCGGCCATGTGCATCGCCATGGGGATACCGCAATCCTGCGCCATGTCGCCGATACGCTTGGTTTCCAGAATGCCGCCGGAGGTGGAGAGATCCGGCTGGATGATATCGACCGCGCGCTCCCGGCAGAGCACTTCGAAGGGCTCCTTGAGGTAGATGTCCTCGCCGGTGCAGATGGGGACGTCCACGGCCGCGGTGATGCGCTTCAACTGTTCGGTACGGTACCAGGGGATGGTGTCCTCCATCCAGGCCAGGTTGCATTTCTCGAAGGCCCTGGCCAGCTTGATGATGGAGTTCTCGCCCATTTTGCCGAAGTGGTCGGTGGAGATGGGGATGTCCCAGCCGGCCACTTCGCGCACCTGCATGATGTAATCGGCCATGGCGGCGCAGCCCTTGTCGGTGAGCTCGATGCCGGTGAAGGTGTGCTCCTGGCGAAAGTCCACCTGGGTGGGCCGCGAGATGGCGCCGGGGACGTTGCGCAGCATCTGGATGCCGATGTCCATCTTGAGCCAGGTGAAGCCCTGCTCCTGGATGCGCCGCTTCATGCGCTCGCCGAAGACCTTGGGGTCGCGGGAGTCGGGCGTGTCGGAGTAGCAGCGGATGCGGTCGCGATACTTGCCGCCCAGCATCTGCCAGACCGGCACGTTGTAGACCTTGCCGACCAGGTCCCACAGGGCCATCTCGATGGCTACCACGCCGCCCGCCTGGCGCCCGTGGCCGCCGAACTGCCGCAATTTCCGGAAAATCTTTTCGATATTGCAGGGATTTTCGTTGAGAATGCGGCTTTTCAGGAAAAGGGCGTAGGTCTTGCTGGCCCCGTCGCGCACCTCGCCGTAGCCGGAGACGCCCTGGTTGGTGTCGATGCGGATGATCGGGCAGGTGAACGGCGCCCGGGCCAGGGTGGCGACCCGCAGGTCCGTGATGCGAAGCGCGGACGGGTTGGAATTTCTCTGGGTGTTCTGGACGGCGCCCTCCAGGGTGGAGTCGGCCCAGAATCCCGCGCTCAGAGCGGCTGCTCCCGAGCGCAGGAACGAGCGCCGGCCGGTCAGTTGTTTGACGGCTGATTTCAAGTGCTCACTCCTTGGCTAATTGGCGCGCGGGCGGCGCGGCCCGGCGCCCGGACCCGGGCGGCGCTTCTGGTACTGCTCGTAGCGCGCGGCGCCCAGCTTCTGCTTGAGATAGTCCTCGTACTCCTTGATCAGGGCCGGATCACTGGGACGGCCGTAGATGTCGGTCGACTTGTACTTGCCCTGATCGAACTTCATGCGCGTCCACTCGTCGTGAATGTGAGTGACATCGGCTTCGTCGATCACTTCCTGCACCACGTTCGGCGGGATGAAGAAGACGCCCTCGCGGTCGCCCAGCACCACGTCGCCCGGCATCACGGTGGTATTGCCGATGCGCACGGGAATGTTGATGCCGGTCACCATCAGGTTGCGGATGGCGGGCGGCGTGGCGCCGCGGAAGTAGCCGGCCATGTCGTAGTTGGCGATGCCCTCCAGATCGCGTATGGCGCCGTCGATGACGAAGCCCGCGCCCGTAGTCTTCCAGATGTAGTAGGCCAGGTTGTCGCCGATGATGCCGCCGGAGGGAATGCTGCCGAAGGCGTCTACTACGAAGACGTCGCCGGGCTGCAGCATATCAATGGCGCTCTGGTGGGAGAGGCGTCCCAGACCTTTGGCCTTGCGGTCCTCCTGGTTGACGTTGTCGATGTCCGGGCGCATGGGCATCAACTGCACGGTCAGGGCGCGGCCCACCAGCTTCTTGCCGGGGTGCAGGACCTGGAAGCCGTCGGAGAATTGCAGGTTGAAGCCGTGCCGGGCGATACTCAGGACCTCTTCGGCCGAAAGTCCCCGGACCTTTTCCAGCACGGCGTCGGGCACCTTCGGGCGGCCGTCGGGGAAACGGTCGAAGGGGTTCTGAGCTGTGTAGCGGATCAACTGGTCGCGGGTGAGGTTGAATACCTGGCCGTTCGCAGCCTGGACCGACAGGGCGATCAGGGCAAGGCCGGCCAGAGCGGGCAGGATGCCGGCGGAAAAGGAAACCGTTGGGTGCCTCATGCGTTCTCTCCTCGAACTGAACAGTATATACTCCTGTCAACGCTTCTTGAGAGTGATGCCTAGCCCGCTGCCTTCACGGCAGAACAGCGTCTCCAGATCGGGATCGCGTGTGACGCGCCGCACATAGCTCTGGGCCATGTCCACATTGTGGGCCAGGGCCAGGCCGCCCGGACGCACCAGCGGCAGCGGCTTATCGAGGTAATCGCCCTCTCGGGCGGGAGGCCTCATATCAGAGCGACCCGGCGGGGCTGATGCCGAGCACCAGGTGGAGCGAATCGCGGCGGGTCCTGGCCAGGGAGAGGTCGTAGATCGGGCGCTCGAAGCGGCTGTAGCGCAGTTCGGGGCGCAGCCGGATTTTGCCTTTGCGAATCTCGACTCCGCCGGCCGCGGTGAAACCGAGAGCGGTTCGGGCGAACCAGGAGCCGTCCAGATGGTACGTGGAGCCGTTGGAAGTGGAGGTCCAGTCGATGTGGCTGGCGCGGCGCAGGGAAGGCCCCGCGCCGAACCAGAGCGGCGTGGAGCCCAGGCGCGCGGCCCGCCATTTCAGCAGCAGCGGAACTTCCCAGGAGTAGCCGGAGAGCGATTCGGTGACGGTGGCGGTTTCGTAGACGGCTCGCTCGGTGTGGCCGAAGCGTCCGGTGAGAAAGCCGGCCTCGAGGGAGAGGCGCGGGTGGAAACGGGCGTCGATGAAAGCGCCGCCCGCGAAGCGGCGAGCGGGCGCTTCCACCGTGACGGGCATCAGGACGCGGGAATCCTGCACCTGGCTTGTGGCCAGGAAGGGAAGCGCGGCGTAGAGGCCGAACTCCCAGGAGCCGGGAAGGCGCACAGGTTTGGCTTCGGGGCCGCGGGCATAGGAGATACCGAGGAGGACTTCGGCCTGGGTGCGGGTCAGGCGCGAGGCCGAGGGCGAACTGGAGGTGCGCTCGGTGTCCCAGCGGGTAAGGCGGATGCCCGGCGCCAGGCGCAGCGGGCCGGTGCGCATTTCGAC